>NZ_DAONKG010000296.1:0-2337 GCF_035406105.1 Methanospirillum sp. | reverse complement strand
ATTTCCTTCCGGATACAGGGATGTCTGCTCTTTTTCATATCCAAGACTTTTCAGAACTATCTGTAATTCATCCTCTGTATAGAACCCTCCCTGAATCTGTTCCAGTGTCCGGATACGAGAGCTTCCGAAGAGTTCACGAATTCCTGCCCCCTTTACCGGGATTATCACACCTGATTCTCTTTTGTTACCGTCTGCATCATAACGTGCAATGGAGATATCATCACCGATCAGGGGAACGCGAAATACTTCTGCGTACATACCGTATGGAAGACTGTTCAGGGATATTGAGCCGTTCTTATATGCTTGATCCCCTGATTCTACCAGATTCCGGTTCACAATGAAGGTGGGATTTCGTACGTATGGCTGTTTCCATGCATTCAGTGCAGACTGCAAAGCAGTAGTGATATCCTGCTCAGACGGATTAGAAGTCAGGAACCGGGCAATACCTTTTCCCACTCTGGCAAGTTCACGTACCAGGGGTGTGTTTGGCGATGCATCGATACATATCACCGATACGGAACGCATATCCTTCTGGCACTGTTCACTCCTGACCATTCTGATAAGCCGGCCTTCATCGGTCACCTCTGCATCGGTGATGATCACGATATGCCGGACAAATGACCCTTTTATCTTCGGGGACAACAGGGCCTGTTCAAGGGCGATTCCAAGATTTGTTCCACCTGAATCCTGATTATGTGTTAGAAAATTGATTGCCGAGTAAATGGACTGCTCGGTCCCGAGTATCGGGGATTTTGAGAGCCAGGAACAGGAGTCATGAAAAATTCCCAGGTTGAAATATTCATCTGATTGTAAGGTTTTGAGAAGGTTCTTCACCGTCCAGTCAGATGCCTGCCATTTCGGCCCTCTCATTGACCACGAATGATCCACCAATATGATAAGTTCCCGTTTTACCGGTTCATTATCCTCTTTCTTCGGGGAAGAAAAGGTTGTCAGGAGATAAGCACTGTTTTCTTCCGGATGCTCTTCAACCTGACATATGAATTGCGGAAGGTTCTGATCCTGTGGGGCGATACAGGTTAAAATAAAGTCACGGTCTGGTATCGCTTCAGTCTCCTGCAGGGTGATCCTGACCGAATCTTCTTTCTTTTCTGTGATTATCTGATGACTTGGACTTTTGATAACAGGGTTTCCATTGACGATGAGATCCAGAGTGAAAGTATGACCGGGATCAAGGAGCTGTATCTGCGGATGGGCATGTCGCTGAGGAAGTCGCATCTCATCATCCCGGATATACCGGGGGGAGACCGTAAGTGGAATTCGGAACACCATCTCCCAATCATCAATTATAGCATACTGGAGGAGAGAGATATTGACGGTTACTCTGTTGTCGGGTTCAATTCCGGTGAGTTGAAGGGTGAATATATCCGGAGTCTCCCTGGTGACCAGAATTCCTTTTCTTCCCTGTTCGAATGCTTTGTGATATTCATCTTTGGCGTCGTCCCGTTCTTTGAGGGTTGTTTTCAGAACCTCCTCCCCGAACGAGACCTGAACACCGGTTATGACTGCATCACCAGGAAGTGGAAACCGGTATATTGCCTCAATAGCATGATGAAAGGTTGCTTTCTTAAATCCGAAGATTTGTGAGAGTTGGAATTGTGCAAGGGGTCCGGTTATCACTCCGGTAAGCTGGGTTTGTTTGAGCGGGATAAAAAGTCGTTTTTTTCCGGTAGCACTATCAATAATTTCAAGAGTTCCCATACCATCAGGCATACTGTTCTCATAGATTACTGAATTAAATATCATGGCTTCATCCTGGGGAGATTTTTCGGCTCAATCCGCATTGTACTGGCGGATTCAGATCTCATCATCTTCGGGTGCATGGTTTTCCGGAGATTCTTTTTTCATGTGGGGCGTATACCGCTCATTGAGAAATACCTGAAGATCGGTTTCGATGATCCGGTAGGCTTTTCCTATCTTTACAGCGGGTAATTCCCGTCTCCGAATAAGATCACGGACTACTTCATCTTTCACACTCAGAATTTTCGCAACATCCTCGGTTGAGAGAAAATTGCCCTCCTTGAGAACGAATTTCTTCCGAATCTGTCGTTCTCTGGTGAGATCCACCAGGTAGGAGGAACCTCCGGGTGTGAATTGCCAGTGTTCTCCTGGTTTTTCGTCTCTGGTCATAGTGAGGGTTGTAAGTATATACTATCATATGTATTCATTTGTAATGAATGTATGCCTTTGTATATGTTTGTATAGTTCTATCGCGTAAGGAATGTATGGATGATTTTTTAAGAAAAGCAGAGAGGAATTTGGATCCCACATTCGTCAGATCTCATTATGAATTATATAATAGTAAACTATATAACTAAG
>NZ_DAONKG010000295.1:0-2362 GCF_035406105.1 Methanospirillum sp. | reverse complement strand
ATGCGGGATACTTCGCTTGAGATCGCCCTTGAAAGCCTAGGCTCCTTAACCCGGGGCATTGAGATCGTAGATGGCGGTGTTCATCATATCCCGGCAGTTAGCCTTCTTGAATCATTTCCCTACAAGTATATGATCCGGCTCCCTCAGCGGGATATCAACCCGTCCAGTATTCTTGAACCGATCAGGCAGGCTGCGGTAGCGGTGATTACCGAACGGTTTGAGTTTGCCTCTGAGATAGGAGCTGAAGTGGTGGTTGATCCAGGATATGTCACATCATCTGCTGATCGCCCCCATGCAAAACGGCAGCTTGCGAGATCATGTGGTGATATTATCAGGGCTGCAGATGAATTTGGAATCAGGTTTTTATTCAGGAATATGGGGAGGGGTGAAGGGTATATGGTCAGGTATCCTGAAGATCTCAATCTCATCACTCAGGTTCCTTTGGCCCTTGACATCGGCCATGCCCATGTGAACGGATGTTTACCCGGATTTCTGCATGAATCCGCGAGCAGATGCCTGTATCTCTACGATTGTCGGGAGTTTTCAGAAGAGCACCTTGAGATAGGCAGAGGATCTATCCACTTTGAACAGGTGGCTGCGAGTATGTTTGCAAATGGTGCAAGAGGGGTTATTGATGTTCCGACGTTCAGGGCAGCCCATAACAGCCTGGTAGCACTTCGAAGATTTGGGATTGGATGAACCGGGCATGAAAAAATACACCCTGTACTCCTGGAATGTGAATGGCATCAGAGCCGTCAGTGGCAAGGAGGTACTCCCCGGCATCTCATTTCCACAATTTCTTATTCATGAATAACCTGATATCCTCTGTCTGCAGGAGACCAAAGCAGATAGCCATACACTGCCGCCGGAGATCACCAGAATTCCCGGGTACTTCTTTTACATAAATCCGGCTATACGGAAAGGATACAGCGGGGTTGCGATGTATTCGAGGACCGAACCCGTATCCATCGAGCGGGGAGGACTCTCTCCTGAATTTGATACAGAAGGAAGGATTATTATCGCACGATATCCTGAGTTTGTCCTTTTAAATGTCTATTTTCCGAATGGGGGAGCATCTGATGAACGACTTGCATTTAAACTCAGGTTCTATGATGCGTTCCTTGAGAAGATCAAAGCCATGCAAGCCGCAGGGGAGCGGATCATATTCTGCGGAGATGTCAATACTGCCCATAAACCGATCGACCTTGCACGGCCAAAGGAGAATGAACAGGTGTCAGGGTTTCTGCCTGTTGAGCGGGAATGGATTGACCGGGTTATTGACGCCGGGTTTTTTGACAGCTTCAGACTCTTTTCTGATGAACCGGAGCAGTATAGCTGGTGGGATTACAAGACACGGGCACGGGCACGAAATGTCGGCTGGAGAATTGATTATTTCTTTGTGAATGCAGCAGTACGACCGTTCATTACCGGGGCAGGAATCAGAAATGACATCATGGGATCAGATCACTGCCCGGTTACGCTCACGGTGGAATTTCCATAGCAGGTTTATTTTTTGGTTTGTGTATCCTTTGCAGAAATCCCATAGTGTTTTCGTAAGAATTCCCGGATACTTTCTGATTCAATCCATCCTTTATCGAGTTGATCGACGATCCGGTTTACCTGAGCGATCTGGTTGGCGATATGTCCGGCATATTCTCCGCCCTGGAGATCATTATACCCGGCAATCACCTGAAGCGGGTTTCTGATATGATCATTGAGGACGGCAAACTGTTCGATGTACTTCTCAATAGCGATCAGGGCCTTCTTCTTTGCTTCCTCATTTGCCCGCATCTCGCTGATGTCTGAAACGATCCCAACCGTTTTTATCTGTTGATAATTATTATTGCACAAAGCCACGGCCTTGATAATCCAGGTCTGGTACATCCCGTTCCGGTGTCTGATACGAAGCTCTTCTGTGATAGGCTCTCCGGTCAGAACATGGTGAATAAAGGCACTTTTCACTTTTCCAACATCATCTTCATGAATCAGACTGGTCCAGCCGGTGAGCGTCCTGACCCGGGCCGATGATTCAAGACCAAGCCATTTCTCGATATCACCAAACCACAATATCTCATCCGTCTTCTGGTCATACTCAAAGATAAGATCGGTCGCAATATGAGATGCTATCTTGAATCGTTCCTCGCTGATACGAATGGCTTCTTCAGCATCCTTTTGAGATGAGATGTCCTCAAAAGTCTCGATGGCACCAATGGTCACCCCCTTTTCATTAACAAGGCGTGCCGACGTGCTCATGATCCATTTTCCTGTCTCCCCAATATGAGGGAAAAAGTCAACCACCTCGTATGCCCCCGGTACGGTTGGTGAGGGAGAGTACAGGGAAGGGTACCACTGATCAAGCAGT
>NZ_DAONKG010000294.1:0-2398 GCF_035406105.1 Methanospirillum sp. | reverse complement strand
ATGAATAGAAAAGCCCTCAAACTCTTTGGCATATCATCTGAAGAGACAGTGGTCATCGAAGAAAGCTCTGAAATTGAAGAAACTGCAGTGAATGCCACTGCATAACTTTTTTCGTCCTCCATTATTTTACCCTGCTAAAGCCGTGCAATGGAACCTGCCTCATCTCTCCTGAATGAACCAAATGATATCTGCCCGGTGAAGAAACCTAATGGTTCCTGACATCAGATATCTGGTATTCATCTCATATATGGGGAGTATCCATGAATTTTTCAAAAAAAAGTGTCCTATCTGCAGGAATTGGAATAAGTATCCTGCTTTGTCTCTCAATACCGTTGGTTATGGCAGGACCATCTGATTCCTGGTTCCCTCAAAACCAGTGGATCCAGCAGATCACCGGCCCATCCTATCAGAATACTATCCAGGTAACTGAAGACTATGCCCCGGACCGCCTCATTGTCCGGTATAAACCGGAAGCAGTTAAAAGTCAGTCTGGATTCATGTCGGTCCAGGCGATGGCGAATGCGGAGGCGGGGTCCAGGGTGGTTTGTGATCTCAGTACAAGCGGGGCTGTCGGGATGCAGGTCGTTCAGGTAACCGGAACATCCCTCTCTCGTGCGATGGAGGTGTATAAAACAAATCCGGATGTTCTGTACGTTGAACCTGATTACCGTATTTCACTCAGTCCGATTGAAAAAACCAGTACATCTGCTCCAGTTCAAGCCCAGGGACTTCGGGCAGCAGGTACGGGGTGGCCAAATGATCCTGGCTATACCCAGCTCTGGGGTCTTGAAAATACCGGGCAGACTCCATTTTATGGCAAACCCGGAGCTGATATCAAAGCTCCTTTGGCCTGGGGAGCGACTACCGGGTCGTCATCGGTTGTGATTGCGCTCATTGATACCGGTGTTGATTATACCCACCCGGATCTTTCTTCTAATATCTGGCAAAACCCGGGGGAGTATTTAAACGGGGCTGATGATGATGGCAACGGGTATATTGATGATATCAGGGGGTGGAATTTCGTCTCAAAGAATAATGATCCCATGGATGATAACGGACACGGGACACATTGTGCCGGAACCATGGCAGCCGTCGGGAACAATGGAATCGGGGTAACCGGGGTAACCTGGAATGCGAAGATAATGCCTTTGAAGTTCCTTGACTCGAAGGGGTCCGGGTATACATCTGATGCTATATCAGCAATCCTCTATGCAACGCAGAAGGGGGTCCCCCTCATCTCCTGTTCATTTAGTGGACCGGGTGAATCCCAAGCTCTCAAGGAAGCGATTGATTCCTCTTCTGCACTCTTCATTTGTGCAGCAGGGAACGCTGGTGCAAACTCTGATATCACTCCGCAGTACCCGGCAGGATACCCGAGTTCACAGATAATCTCCGTTGCAGCTTCCACATATCAGGACACCCTGGCTTCTTTCTCTAATTATGGGGTCAGTTCAGTCGATATTGCTGCTCCGGGAGTAAGCATTTACAGTACGACGAAATCCGGAGGATATTCATACCTCAACGGGACATCAATGGCAGTTCCGTATGTTACCGGAACAGCAGCCCTTCTCAAGGCCAGAAATCCTTCAATCTCTACCGCACAGATGAAAAGTAAAATCCTGGGATCCTGTGATGTTCTCGCATCCCTGTCAGGAAAAGTTGCGACCGGAGGGAGGCTGAATGCGGCGAAAGCACTGGATGTTACCATTCCTGCCCCGAGTCCGACTCCCACCTTTACTCCAGTCCCTACGGTGACCCGCACTCCAACCCCGAGTCCAAGTCCCACCTTCACTCCTGTCCCCACGGTGACCCGTACACCTACTCCGAGTCCGACTCCCACCTTCACTCCAGTCCCTACGGCGACCCGCACCCCTACCCCAAGTCTCACGTTCACCCCTTCACCAACACAAGTCCCGGTGCCATCATGTGGAGTGTATAAAAGAGATGTCCAGTCTGGTTTTCTCAGGCAGGGACAGGCAGCAGTATACGGATATTACATTCCCGTTGACGGGCGGTCAAAAATTGAGTGGTCATTAACGGTCCGTGGAACATGTGGTGCCGGTCAGGGGATTGCAACCGCAGCAAAGACAGGAGGATTGAAAGACAATAATAATGCATGTGCCGGGTCATCAGTATTTGATCTCTATGTGTGCAGGGATTGCAATCCACAGAATTCACGGTGTTATGCCAATTATTATGCCTATGGCCCGAATGCGTACACCTCAATAACCAAACCGGCATCTGGTTCGACGTACTTTGTGATGATCTATGCCACATCCGGGAACGGGATGTATGACCTGCAGATGAACAGCTACAAATGTGCAGGAAATACTCCGATTATCGTTGCCTCAACTGAACAGGGAATGCAGATGGCTGGAACTGAAAGTGGTGCATATCC
>NZ_DAONKG010000293.1:0-2400 GCF_035406105.1 Methanospirillum sp. | reverse complement strand
ATGAGATTTACCATTTCACTTACACCAACCCGCCGGAAATCAGTACGCAATGATATAATCTTTTTTCTTTTTGCATATGCATACCCTATCTCCCATGATGTTCCGGAATCAGCATCAGCACCATCAATGATCGCTATGATAATATCTGCATTATCTAGTGCCCGCAGATTACTCGCAAAAATTTTTTGCTGAATAGAGAGATCTCGTGAATGCTCTGAATCACCACAATCCTGGGGAAGATGTACCTGCAGCGCATATCCAGTTAAAATATCTGCAATTTTTCGATTATAATCACATTCAGATTCTGAAAATAAAGGAGCTGCCAGATAAACCTTCCAGCAGGCTGCTTCATAAACATCATAGGCAATAACATCTGAAAACCTTTGTAAAAAGAAACCACGCCCGGGAATTTTTGCTGGTGAATCATCATGAGATCCATACCAGGTATATCTGACGCCGCAGACAGGAGATGAATCAACACCGATTATTGCATATGGTGCACCATCAATTTCCCAATTTTTTCGGACTTCTTTTTCAAGGTGACTAATGAGATCTGAAAAATCCTGGGTATCCAAACGGTCAAGAAAATATCCTGGATCATGATCTCGTCCAAGATACAATGTTTCAGCACAGGGAAGCATTTTTACAGGGATATGAAAGGTTTTACACCGTAACAGAACCTCACGAAATGCAACCAGATCTTTTTGATGAGTGATTCCCTTTGCCCGTAAAGACGGATTTTCTATGCAGGGACAAACAAGCAGATACATCTCGTATTAAGAATTATTAGCCTTAACTTTTCGAAACCTGTCCAGTAATTCATGAAGCAATGACCTTGAAGGAAGGAGGAGCAGACTGGCTTCAAGATCAAACTCTGCACAATGCATATCTGTCTTAAATAATAGGATTTGATCTAATTCATCATCTATTTCTTGCCCGGCAATGACAGATTGTATAACTGCATGAGGCATATCAATAACCATTGAAGGAGGAGAAGGGATAAGCATAAGAGAGAGGAGATTTGCACAGGCATCAAGATACGAAGATGTCATGATATTTCCAATTTCATGAAGCATACTCATATCCATTTCATTAATTTCCCTCTCCTCATCTGGTGCAGCGAGCATTATTGATGATAATCTGATAATAGACTTTTTTGGAACATGGAGAACTATTGAACCGTGTCCAGATACCTGTCCCCGGACCTGAAAAACAACCATCGATGCAATAGAATCATCAAGGTAGTTCTGAAGGTTTTCCAGTTTTACCATGATAATGTTTTGAACTGAGATTGTGACCGGAACGCCTATAAGAGAAGAAAGAGCGGTTGCGGCATTTTGAGCTCCACTATTTCCCAGTTCCCATAATTCATCTACCTGCTCTTGTGTAAGAATTTCAGTTCCATCAGTGATGATTTTTGGACTCATGTACTCCTCATTACTACAACAATTATTGCTCTTTGTATATCTGATTGACCATGAAAAATAAAAACAGGTTTTAATTTATCAGATTACCTGAGTGGATATCTTCCTTTAGGAGGTACACTCCCGCTATAAGAACTGCCATAACAACAGAAATGCCAAGGTAATGATATACTTCAGTTTCGCTGATATTAATCACGATAATATGTCGTATCAGGGCCGTAAGTGCAACTATAAGAAGAGCACGGACCGGAACTCGTTTTGTTTTTAAATAAACCGTCACAGTTTCAAATAATTCAATAATAATAATGGTAAATAAAATCGAATAAATCACCTGAATAATTCCTTCTTCCCAATGATACGTTGATAATATCATAATCACTTCTAAAAATGATTCAATCAAAGATAATATTGCAATAATTGATAAAAGAATCGCTACGCCAATATATACAACAATAGAAATGGAAGAAAAAGTGGTGACCAGTTGATTTGCACGCTCTTCTGATATTTCAGGCATATTACATAATGATTGATTGTATTAGAAATATCTTGTGATATATATTCAAATGATATTGATAATTATAATTTTATATCTAAATCAAACCTTTAAAACAAATTTTTTCTTATTTTTAGCAAAAATTGCTTCTGCAAAGAAATACACAGACATAACAATACAGGCTAGAGATGCAATCATAGTGGGTACTGTCCTGTCATTACTGCCCGAACCAATTAGCGTTCCAATGAGAAAAAGTCCTACGAATACTAAGGTTAGTCCATCGAACAGATACACAAGCCATTCGTACTCTTCTACATTTCTGATGGCAACCATATAAGTATCGGTACAATGGAGTATTGGCTATAAAATAACTATCTCATTGTTATTGAGAAAACTGAAGAAAACGTAATGAAAACTGTTAATCATAGCAATAGCAGCGAGGATGATTTCCCGAGGACTCGCGTACCTCAGTACCATCACCCA
>NZ_DAONKG010000292.1:0-2454 GCF_035406105.1 Methanospirillum sp. | reverse complement strand
AGAACCAGTAAGGTTACGCGTACAACAAAAGAGACTGATATAACCGTTAGTTTTTCTCTCGATGGGACCGGTCATGCAACCATACACACCGGTATCCCGTTCTTTGATCATATGCTTGATTCATTCGCCAGGCATGGCAGATTTGATGTACATATTACAGCCAGAGGGGATCTGGCAACCGGGTGTCATCATACAGTAGAGGATATCGGGATCGTCCTTGGTCAGGCATTTTTGCAGGCCCTTGATGGGGGAAAAGGGATCAGACGTTTTGCAAATGTCGTCGTACCTATGGATGAATCAAAAGCTGATGTTGCTGTTGATGTGGGAGGCCGCCCCTATCTTGTTTATGAAGGGAATTTCTCCGGACCGGTTGAAGGAATGATAGAACCCTGGCTTGTCCGTCATTTCTTTGAAAGTTTCATACAAAACGCAAAAATTACTGTTCACATGCAGGTATCCGGATGTTCGGATCATCACAAATGCGAAGCACTCTTTAAAGCCTTTGGCCTCGCTCTTCACGATGCTACAAAAGTTGTATATAACGATGGAACAGTCCCGAGTACAAAAGGTGTGCTGTAACTTAAGAAATCAACCCCATCCGAGCACACTTTTTATAATTCTTTGAGGTAAGGGATTTTTTTACTGAAAGCCAAAGGTGGAGAATGCTTTAGGCATTCTCTGCGGCCATTTTGACGTCTTCTTCTTTAATTGTTTTTCTACCTGCATGCTGGGCAAGGCGGTTCGCTTCTTTGGTCAGGTTGGCAATGTAGTCTTCAGCTTTTGCTACAAGAGCTGCTGCTGCATCGCTTCCCACACGCTCAGCCCCATTTTTCTTTGCAATTCTTACAACTGCTGCAATAGGTAAGTCTGCCATAGTCCTCTACCTCAAAACAAAGTATATTGATATCTATTTAAATATTTCGAGATTATCTTGAGATTTTCGATATTCTGACATGATAATAGTAGATTTTTATATTTTATGGGATTAGATTTCAGAGATAGCCAATCGGATGCATTATTGTAAAGAAATTAATTTTCTCTTCAAATTGAGGTTTTTTTATGTAAAGATAACTCAAGGAGATTATCTGCGAGATTTAGTGCGTGGAGGTAGTTCGGGTTAACGCGCGAAGTATCTACGAAGATTTTCGGAATATTCAGCACTGGTGCCCCATGAGAACGTCCACTGCCCAAAAAAACCAGTGTTCTGAAGATCAAATTTCCGGATATGCCATCCGGTGCAAGAATAAATCCGGAGTCGCACACCGCCTCTTCGATAAGAATGCCCCGATGAATACCTCCGGTCAGACGTGCCACCAGCTCAGCATCTGCAAGGCTTCGATCTATCTGTGGATGGCGACCGATGTCATCAAGCCTCCCTCCGGAGAGGATGGTCACCATTTGAGAGAGTCCAAACGTATGGCAGAGTGGCTGCACTTTCTTAACGAGTGAAACTTTTTCAGGTATTGTCCATCCTTCATCTATACCTACCGGCCCGAGAAAAAATCTGACTCCATCAGCAGTCTCCAACAGGACGACCCGTTCAAGTTTAGGAACCCCGGCAGTATCCTTGAGGATGCGAAGTGTCTGGTGCGATGAGAGTGTTCCTCTGAGTGCAGCATCAATTGACCCTGAAAAGAGATCAGAGATAAGGTCCTCTTCTGGATGTTCAGAGACATGCGAATCAATACCATGAGGTATCTGGTTATGAAGATCCGGATGGAGATAACAGATAATTTTTGACCTGCCGGTATAGTCAGAAATTGATAAAAATACCCGATCAGGATCATTTCTTACTCCGATGCCAATAACCGGGCGATTATTGTGGATATGCCCCAAGGTGCATTACGCCTCCGTTTATTGAAAAGTCAAAGACAAGAGCTGATGAATCATGATAAAAAATTCGTAACTTTCCTGTATCATTCACCGTCCCTATTGCCTGAACTGTCATGCCCTGATCTCTAAAGAGATGTCTGATAGCATTGATGTGCTCATGACGTGCAGTCAGAATAAACCCCATCCCCGGATACATCTTCAGCCAGTGATCAAAGGTAATGGAATGGGCAGAAAGATCAGGGTGGGGAATTGCTGCGAGATCAATATCTGCCCCCTTCCCTGATACTTCAAGGAGCATTCCAAGTGTTCCAATAATCCCGGGATTTGAGATATCTTTCCCGGCAGTGACAAGTTTTTTTGATCCAATCTCCTGCATGACTGCTATTTGCCCCCTGACCTCATCAGCAGTCCGCAGGGTAGCACTATCCCAGTTTAGTATACAGGATGGGTGAACCCTTCCGTTCAGATCAATTGCGATAAGAACGGCATCCCCGGTGCAGGCAGTATTGCTGTATATGACATTTTCAAGTGGAGCTATACCTAAAATGGCTACATCGATCACACTGTACGGTGTGTCTGGATGCAGATGCCCTCCGACGACAGGAACCCCGAACTGTCTGG
>NZ_DAONKG010000291.1:0-2478 GCF_035406105.1 Methanospirillum sp. | reverse complement strand
TCATTTCTACTGGTAGTGGACATGATGTAAAAACCGGAGTGTTTGGTTTCTCGTCAGGACTAAAAAATAGGGTAATAAACGCCAGGGTAGAGAGCATTCTGGAAAAAACCCTGTTTAATTCACATCTTAAGACCGGGCGATGCCTCATTCCCGCGTCAGGGTTTTTTGAATGGAGTCTGGACAAGGGAAAGAAGACTCCGTATTATATATACATCCCGAATACCCCGATCATCTCTTTCGCCGGTCTTATACGGACGGTACATGAGAGGAATGAGATTGTGATCATCACCACAGAAGCTCCGGAACCGATGCATACGATTCACAACCGTATGCCGCTTGTTCTCTCGCTCATAGGTGAAGAAGAATATCTATCAGGAAAAAATCCGTTTCTGGTAGAACAATATGATATGTCAGAGTACCGGATGCACCAGGTATCAGACCGGGTAAACAGGGCAGGAGAGGATGACCTGGAAATCATTCGGCCCGTATCGACCAGAAATGCCCAACAGACTCTTATATAAACCCTGAATCAATATCAGGACAAGTTTTGCTCATCCTCCTTTCTGATGCATCGTCTGGGGATAATAATCGTGAACGTTGTACCCTGATCCGGTCCGTCACTTGATGCCTGAATGGTTCCCTGATGTTTCTGGATAATCTTTCTGCAAATGGCAAGACCAAGACCAGTGGAACTCTTATCATGACGTGACCGGTCGGATTTATAAAATTCTTCGAATATTTTGGTCTCTTCACCGTTTATGAGACCTATTCCGGTATCGCTGATGATGAGAGTCACCATATCTTCATCTGCTCTGCCATGAATCCTGATACACCCTCCCGATGGTTTTGAAAATTTAATGGCATTTGAGACGAGGTTATCAATCAGCTCCTGAATCAGGATCGGATCTCCATCGATGATACACTCTTCAGAAACATCTACTTCCGTCCTGATATGAGCCTGTATAAGTGCAAACCGGTTAATTTCAAGTACGGTACGGATAATTTCATTCAGATCAACCTTATTGCACTCAGGAATATAATCAAGGGAGTTTAACCTGGCAAGTTTTAATGATTTTGATGCGATGCTCTGGATATGCCGGGCATTTCGCTCAATAATCTGTAATATCTCTGCATAATCTTTCCCAATCAGTTCAGCAAGTTTTGGCAGTAGTCCAAGAATAGGGGTCAGGGGAGTCCGGAGATCATGACCCAGCTGCATGATAAAATCATTCTTCTGTTCCAAAAGCCTCATGACCTCTTCAGTCCGTATCTGCACTATCCGGTCAAGATCCGTATTGATTTTAAAAAGCTCATCCCGTACAGTCTCAAGTTCCCGTGTCCTCTCTTCCATCTGCCGGGCATATAACCGTATTTTCTGTTCATTCTCCTTCCTTTGGGTAATATCGGTGACGACACCAAATGATCCGGAATACTGTCCATCAGGCCCAAATGAGGGTGATGCTGATATTTCAGCCATGATAATACGACCAGTGAGCGTGACCAGTCTGACTTCATACCTTTCAGAGAGACCCTGATGACGGTTCTTCATTTTTTCACGTAAAAATTCATGGGAGGATGGATGAACAAAGTCGAATACCGGCCGTCCGATGATATCGTCAGATGACCCTTCAAGCATCTCCGCCATACGGGTATTGACAAATGTTGTAATCTTATCTGCTGAAACAATCCAGATACCTTCATTTAGCCTTTCCACAAGGCGTTGATACTCCTCCTTACTCTCACGAAGATGATGCTCCTTTTCCTGAAGATTTGATATCAGGTCATTAAGATGTGTGATCAGAAGGTTTAGGCTGGTTTCAAGTTCTGAAAACTCAAGACTTCCCGAGTACGAAACACGGTGATTCAGGTCTCCGTGAGCGATGCGGTTAATATCATCAATTATCCGGTGAATAGGTCTTGTTATATGATATGCAAGAAGATATGCAATAAAAACTCCGAGAAGGCCTGCTATTAGTGCAACAAGAACATGGAAGAACCAGATAGAATTCAGATGCTTATGTAATGTTGTTGTATCATAATCTATCCGTGCAACCATATCCAGCATATTCCCGGAAACGGTACTCTCATCAGAAATATCAATAAAATAATAGAATACCTCAGAAAAATTCGATGGATCAGATATCCGAATACGCTCAGCCCCCTTGAAGGTATTCTGAACCTGCCTGATGGTTCCAGGATCTGAATATGTCTTTGTGACAGAATTGCTCCACAGGGTCCGGTACATCGAATCATACAGTGTTATAGACCGTATATTCGGCTTTTCATTCACAAATGCCCGCATTACATTGGCATATGAAAAGTTCCGTCTGTCTTCAGTAAAACCACTGATTAAATAAGATATTTCCAGAAGAAACCGGTGATCAGGAGTTGGATAATATGCAAATTTCCGGGAGTTTTTCGCTGAGTTGAATCCATATACCGCCCGATCGGCCTCAAATGTGGATCCGTTCCTGATTC
>NZ_DAONKG010000290.1:0-2480 GCF_035406105.1 Methanospirillum sp. | reverse complement strand
CTGATCAGGTGAAACCGAAACCGGCACAAATACCCGTCAATGTGTCTCGGCAGGAACCGGCACCAGTTCCCCCGCCGGTGGTGACCGCAGGATTGGACGTACCTTTGTCAGCATCACCCGTACCAGCAGCACCCGTTATCGAACCGGAACCCCGGCCAGTCTCCTCTGAAAAACCCTCGTCGATCGCAGAAAAGGGCACACAACGGTTCCCTGCTTCACCGCCAGGTTCAGATTCGATACAGATCTCCATAGAGAAACCTTCCCTTGCTCCGGTCAGGTTCAAACGGAGAAGCATAATTCCTGTCGGAGGAAGTAGTGGAAAGAGCCGGTATTGTATGCACTGCGGCTCCAAAGTTCCGTCTGTGGCGAAATTTTGTCCTGTTTGTGGAAAAAATCAGGGCTAAATATTCATGGAACTGCACCATGGCAGATATCCGGGTCTGGATGCATGCCGTGGGATCGCAATTCTCATGATGGTATCCTATCATTTTTTTGTAGATCTCGATTTTATCGGCATACCAGGCCCAGATCCGTTCTCCAGCCCTTTGAAATGTTTTGGTGTCCTCACCACGATATCTTTCATCGGTATTGCAGGCATATCAGCACATCTGAAGTCAGAAAAAACTCATGGGTTTATGAAGCAGATTCGTGCGTTTTTAAAGCGCGGTGGAGAACTTCTTCTGATCGGTGTCGGGATATCCCTTATCACCTGGTGGGTTATGCAGGGCGTGGGGTATGTGGTTTTTGGCATCCTTCACCTCATCGGTACAGCCCTTATTTTGACTCCCTTTCTCTACCGCCTCGGACATTATGGCCTCCTTCTGGCTGCAGGACTGATAATGATTGCGGTTTTTGGCCTTCCTGCCGGGCCGTTGTGGCTGGCATGGATTGGTATCTGTCCGGTGGATTTCTATTCCGTAGACTATACTCCCGTGATCCCCTGGCTTTCAGTTTTCATTTTTGGATTATCCACCGGCAGGTTTTTCTTTCCATCCGGGTATCCACGGTATTTTCTCAATACTCCTGAAAAGCCGGTGAGATGTCTTGCCTTTCTTGGAAGGCATTCACTTGTGATATACCTGATTCATCAGCCGGTTTTATTCCTGCTGATCTTAACAATCTTAAAAATAGGAGGTTGATAAGGGGGTCTATTTTAGAATATTCAGAAATCCTGATAAGAGTTCAGAAGAGGTATTCTCTGGTGTATGACTGGTTATATTCATGGTATTAGAACCGGCAGAAGAGAGGTTATTCTTTACCGACTCAAGACGCGACTGAACAACGGTAAGATTCGGATCGATCTCAAGCGCTTTTTCAAATGCCCCCGCTGCCTCATTGTTCTGTCCCATCTTTTCATATATTGTTCCAATGTAATACCATCCGACTGCATTTTTGGGATCATAGGTTGTTGCATTCAGGTACGCAGCGATTGCCGCTTCATATTTCCCCTGGTCAAAGAATGATGCCCCCATATTTTCCCATGCACTTGAAAAATTCGGGCGTAAATTTACCGCTTGCCGGTATGATTCAACCTCTTCCTCATACCGTCCCAGTTTTCCAAGAGTTACCCCCCTGTTATACCACACATCCGGATCCTGTGGGCTGACCCGTACAGCATTATCAGCAACTGATAATGCCTCTTCATATCTTCCCAGCCTGTTCAGAACGATGCCAAGATTATTTAATGCATCCGTAAACCCGGGGCGGATTTTCAGTGCAAGCTGATACTCTTTTGTGGCATTTTCATACTGTCCGAAGGAAGACAATGCATTCCCCATCAGGTAATGCTCATCAGCGGTCATTTCATCAGTCTCTGCACAGGTTATCGGAATCAGGATAAGAATTGCAAAAAGAATTATGACAGGAATAATACCATTCATTCAGTACACGGTTGGAACAGAATGAAATAAGGGTTGTGGCTCTGTAAAAAGGAAGTATAGAGAGAGGTATGAAATGATGGATCTGTTTTCTTCGACGGTTGCAGAACCAAACTGCTCCCTGCTCTGAAGAGTGGTGTTGATTTGCTCATGATTTTTTCATTCCTGATCTCTTCTTACAATCTATTTAAATTGCGTTATGTGGATATTTCCGGAAATCCGCTCCAATATGGATAACCAAAAAATGTATTTATACTTCTGACTGCAATCAATACATCATTATGCCAGTCAACCAGGCGCAGGTCGACAGCATCATTTCTTCGGCATCTGCCGAAGATCCAGAGATTCAACTGCTTAAGCTCAGGGATGAGGTTGAGTTGCTGAAGACCTCTATTAAACGCCTGCTCATTGATATCCGGGAACGAATGAATGATGCGGAAAACCCGCTTGTTCAGGCGTTAAAGGGGAACCCGGTGGAGTTTGTGGGGCAGCATACCACAGCTCCGACTCCGATGGAGGGGTATATTGATGATTATGATGAAGAGCCATCAGGCGGGGGTTTTGCAGAGGAAGGGGGGTCGATGTCAGTGTCAGAAGAACCAG
>NZ_DAONKG010000289.1:0-2495 GCF_035406105.1 Methanospirillum sp. | reverse complement strand
TGAGGGTAGTATGTCCTCTCTTCGGGTACTTCGTGTTCATATACCGTTACGCGCCAGACTCGTGGCACCCGTCTTGTATATGCGATCAGGGGTATTCCGGTTCAGCTTGACTTTGGGCGAAGCGGAGCCGCGGTCATCATCAACAACGCGACATCACCGGAAGGACTTATTGCGCGGCTTGATTCATTTTCCCCCATACTCCTTTTGGGGACTGGAACCTCTTCTATGCAACATTACGTGAGAAGGGAAGTATTGTTCTTGAGACCTGCATGATGGGGACTACTATAATATCCCTGTCGGTTGAGATTCGGTTCTGCCCCTGGGGTGATGAGGGTGCATACTTTGTCAGATCGGGAGGGACCAGGTCCTGACCCCTGTTTTGTGCATACCTAAAGGCGCATCACATCAGCCCTGACGGTTCTGTTCAATAACCGCAACAAGTCCTGCCGCTATTGCTGCAACCTTTTTGTCCCCCCGGAGCGGGGTTGCCAGCTGGGTCATTCTCGTCTCTTCCTCCTGAATATACCGTTTGAGCGTCCGGCTGATATGCTCCTCCTGCAGGAAGTGCGTGTGTGTGTTACCGGCGATGAACTCGGGGTTGTGAATGATGGCATGGTGCAGGGGAAGGGTGGTCTTGACTCCCAGGATAACATACTCATAAATCGCGCGTCTCATCCGGGCGATAGCATACTCCCTGCTCATTCCCCACGCACAGAGCTTTGCTATCATCGAATCATAGAATGGCGGGATGGTGTACCCTGCATGAATCCCTGAGTCAAGCCGAATACCCGGTCCGCCTGGTGACCGATACCGGGTGATCTTACCTGGGTCTGCAGCAAAATTGTTTAAGGGATCTTCCGCATTAATCCGGCACTCGATTGCATGGCCGCGCAACGTGATGTCCTCCTGGCCGTACTCAATGGGATCTCCTGATGCCACGATGATCTGTTCTTTTACGATATCGATCCCGGTAACCAGTTCGGTGATGGTATGCTCAACCTGCAGCCGGGTGTTCATCTCCATGAAATAATACTCCCCTTTGTCATAGAGGAACTCAACCGTACCGGCATTGACATAGTCCACTGCCTCAGCGACCTTCAGCGCAGAGTTCGTCATCCGTTCACGAAGGTCGGGTGTCATGACCGGACAGGGGGCTTCCTCAATCAGCTTCTGATGCCGTCGCTGGATTGAGCATTCACGCTCAAACATATGCACGCGGTTATGGTGCTCATCACAAAAGACCTGGACCTCAACGTGCCGGGGTTTTTGAAGGTACTTCTCGATAAAGACCGTTCTGTCCCCGAATGCAGACTCTGCGATCCGCATGGCACCATCTATCGCGGACTCAATCTCAGAGGGTTCATGGACAATCTGCATGCCGATACCCCCGCCACCGGCGCTTGCCTTGACAATCACCGGGTATCCGATGGAATCAGCAACCTTCGCGGCCATGTCAAGATCATCAATTCCCCCGTCAGTTCCGGGGAGAACCGGGACCCCTGCCTTTCTCATGGTCTGCTTTGACTGAATCTTTGATCCCATTGCAGCGATGGTCCGTGATTTCGGGCCGATGAAGGTGATGCCCTCTTCCGCGCACAGTCTTGCAAACTCCGCATTCTCAGCGAGAAATCCGTATCCCGGATGAATGGCTTCCGCTCCTGCCTTCTTTGCAACTGATATGATCCGTTCCTTATTCAGGTACGATTTGGAGGGGGGTGCCGGTCCGACCGGGAAGGCTTCGTCGGCATAATGCACAAAGAGGGAGTCCTTGTCCGCCTCGGAGTAGATCGCAACGGTGTCTATGCCAAGTTCCCGGCAGGCCCGCATGATCCGGATGGCGATCTCACCCCGGTTTGCGATGAGAATCTTCTCAAAATATTTCATTCAACCACCAGGAGCACATCACCGGCAAGAACGGTGTCCCCGGCATCGACAAAGATCTCCTTTACCACCCCATCACGGGGGCTGCTGATGGGGTTTTCCATCTTCATGGCTTCGAGAACGACGAGGGTATCACCTGCTGCCACCTTGTCTCCCCTTCCAACCATGATCTTGAGGACCATCCCCTGCATATTGCTCTTGACCCCGCCCGGGATGTCAGACTGTGAAGGTTTTGTCACCTTCGGTTTCTCTTCTACCGGCTTATCCCCGATGGCCAGAATTCTGACGGTAAATGTCTCACCATCGACCTCAACCTGCATGGATGTGGGCATTGAGAGCCCGGCGTCCTTCTTCTGTACAGGAGACGGAATCGGTTCGGCGGTGCGTTCGCCCTTCAGGAACGATGGTGCAATGGCCGGGTAGAGAATGTAGGTGAGGACGTCCTCTTCCTTTTTGATAAGGCCGGCCTGTATCGCCTCTCCTTTCATCTTCTCGTACATGGGGGCAAGCAGATCTGCCGGGCGAACGGTGATAACCTCTTCATCTCCAATAATGAGCCGCCGGATATCGTCAGAGATCGGGCCAGGTGATCTCCCGTACTGTCCTTTCACGTA
>NZ_DAONKG010000288.1:0-2503 GCF_035406105.1 Methanospirillum sp. | reverse complement strand
CGTCGGGACCGGAGTTGTCGGAGCGGGGGTTGGCATACCGGTCGGTGTCGGCGTCGGGGATGGCGAGCCAACCCTTACCTGCCCTGGCTGAATGGTAGCAGGAACAGCATTACCTTGATCATCGGTAAGCTCCGTGATCGCAACCTGAAGTTCAGACGAACCAACAGCAAGCCCCTTGACATTCAACGTTGCTAATTTGATGGCTTGTGCACCACTCTTTATCTGGTCCGTCAGATCTACTGCGACAATACTGACCGATGAGGCTGGAAGTGTCGATGCAGAATTCATGCTGAATGCCGCAGGAAAATTCACCGATGAAAACTCTGCCGTACCTGCCGGATTTGCAGATATTTCAAGCTGATATCCTGCCAACCCGTTCGATGCCTGATCGAGGAAAACATCCACAGTCCCGGAAGAACCTGCAGATGCAAGAGTCAGATCAGTTATCGATAATGTCGCTCCGGCCGCAACTCCTGCGAAAGGCAGCAGCAGAACCAGTATACAGATGCTCAATTGTAGTCTGTTCATTTCATTCACCTCTCCTTTCCATCATGCACAATGGCGATGAAAGTGCTGCAGAAAATCTCATACAGAGATGATAGTTCAGGGGTACTGAACATATTCAACCGTCCTGTTCAGAGAGAAGTATGGCTCTTCATAATGATAGGTCTGTATCACTGCAAGACCATTCTTTATCTCAAGGGTGTCATGCCAGGGTTCATACCCGGGTTTGCTCAGGGTCAGATTATGAACTCCGACTGCAAGATTCATAACCATGATATCAGTCTTCCCAACCGGAACATCATCTATCGTGACATTCACCAGTTCCGGATACGAGACGATATATGCTGCACCGGTTTGTGGCGGGTTCGCAGACAATTCACGAATTTCTGCACGATGTGGCATCATTTCAAATCCAGAGATAAATGTTGGAAGGACATCATCATACACCGTGATCGGGGATACAATGTCATAATATCCCTCTTTATGGAGTCTGAGCTGATAATCCCGGGTCGTCAGATTGGTCAGGGATACCGGTGTCAGACCCTGATAAGCATTGTTCAGATACACCTCCGCCCCGTCCGGAACAGAGAAGATGGTCACATTGTTCTTTGCCCCTCTGGTTGGCAGATGCATCGGTTTGACCGTGATGAAGTCCGTTTTTTGCGTTGTATTTGAATACTCACTGTTGGATGCTGTCAGAGTCACCGTGTAAATCCCCGGAATCCGGTATATATGCTGGGGATTTTGAAGAGGAGAGGTATTGTCACTTGAACCGTCCCCAAAGTCCCACATAAATTTTGTAGGATAGCCCAGGGAGGTGTCAGTGAAGAATACCGTCATCGGAGCCGCCCCTTCCTGAAGCTGGGCAGAAAAGTCTGCAACAACCGTTGGGACCGGTGTCGGCGTTATCGTTGGGGTGATCTCAACTGCCGGGGTCTTTTCCTGCATGTCCGGTGTCACTTCCGGAGTGGGGGCGGGTGTGGATATGGTCTGCGGAGTCTGAACCGGTCCCGGCACAGCACTCTGGCCCCCGACGGTGATGGTTGCCGGAGTGAGATCTACTGATATAGGACTGCCGTTGTCATCGGTGATCTCGGTAATATCCAGCGTGAGAGTTGCAACACCTTCAGATACTCCTTCAACACTCAGAGTACAAATCTGAACCGGTCCTGCACCAGCCTCAACCTTCATCTCAAGATCTAATCCAGAAACCAGCACCTTTTCTCCAGGGGTTCCCTCAACTACCTTAATTCCGGCCCATTCAGGCATCGTTACCGAAGAGACCTTTACAATCCCGGATGGTGCACACGATGTAGTAAATTTGTACCCGGAAATGCCAGCCGGGGCTGCATCCAGAAGAACAGGAATTTCCACTTTTTGTCCCACAGTACTGATTCTGATATCTTCCAGTGATATCTTTGCTGCACATACAGTTCCGCAGAGGAACAATGAAACCATGCATATGGTCAGAATGCTTGTAATGAACTTGTTCATCATATGATCACCTGAAATCGGGTTACCAGATGAGATTGAAATATTTCACAATATCATCGGTATCAATCCTGTTGTTGTTGTTGTAGTCAAATGGCGGTATCGGCATGCCGGTAAATCCTCCTGAAACCCAGGTGTTAAAGAATACTGTCACATCAGCAGTGTTCACTACGCCATTTCCATCAAAGTCATCGATGAGTCCGTCATGTACTCCAGGAGGCCAGATATCAGCTGGCCGGTTTGTGTACCCAGGAAGTGGGGGAACATCATATACATGAATATCAGCCGGAATACCTGACAATGACATAAAGGATGAGCCATATTGTGCAATGGATGTCATATTCATGGTCAGTTCGGCATCCCCTGGTGTAATACCTGTCAGACTGATATTCCCTAATGAGATATTTCTGGAGCCTGGAGGAAGCATGCCGCTGTCCAGGTATCCGGACATTGTAATCGAATTAAACATCGGGCTGACTGCATATGAGAAATGATCCACCCAGGATGG
>NZ_DAONKG010000287.1:0-2557 GCF_035406105.1 Methanospirillum sp. | reverse complement strand
GGGTAAACAGCCCCGGTTTGTCTCCGGACTTCGTATCACTGATGATGATACCCTGGAAGTAGCACAGATGGTCCTTGTCGGCAAGATTAATTCAAAGATTGTGTCCCTTGTCTCCCGTGCCGGCGGCCGGGCAGTCGGTATCTCCGGCAATGATGCGAACCTCATTATCGCTAGAAAAATGGACCGGCAGAAGGTCAGGGTTGATAACCGGGAGGAAGAGATCGACCTGGGGCATGTGGGAGAGATAGAGGAGATTCGTCCTGCTCTCCTTCATACCCTCCTTGATAACCAGTTTATTCCGGTCATCTCACCGCTTGCCATTGATCGGAACGGAAATGATCTGAACATTAACGCAGATACGGCGGCAGGAGAGATCGCGATTGCTCTTGGTGCACACAAACTGATCAGCATGACTGATGTGGACGGGATCATGAACCGTGAGCGGACTGAGGTCTACCGGCGAATGACGCCACAGGATGCAGAGGACCTGATCGCATCCGGTGTCGTGTCAGAAGGGATGATTCCGAAAGTTCTGGCAGTCCTTCGTGCTCTTCATGGTGGTGTTCCCTATGCCCATATCATCAATGGCAACCTTGCTCATAACCTGATTATGGAGCTCTTCACCGCTGAAGGGGTCGGGACCATGATCACCGATCGAAATGAGGAGGTGTGATCGAAACGACGAAAGGAATCATTGCAGGCATTCTGATGATAAAGGATGCAGGGTATCCGGGAAAGGGTCCCTCACTGTAATCAAATATTTTATGCTCTTCTCTGTGGCCATCATCCAGATGGTGTTATTCTAAAAATTATTCATTTTTTTCCCGCCACTGCTCCTGGAACTCTTCGCTCATCCTGACCAGTATCTGAAATATCTCCCTGATGGGGATCGGGTCAAGGCCAAGATTATGGGATTCTGTTGTGGCCCGATCAAGGACGGCATTGGCCTGATAAGGGATCCGGACCGGCAGTCCCTGTCGTTCTTTTTCCCTGGCTATTTCCTGTACAATCTTCATCCGTTCTGCTATAAGGGCGATAATTGCACGATCTTTTTCTTCGATAGATGACCGGAGTGTATCAAGTGACATGTTCGTACACCATTGGTTTTGATACCTATAGTGCGTTGCTGAACGTCTTGGAATAATCAAAATAAAGAAGATTATTCCAAGGCTTACACTCAAAATGCACTTCATAGTGTAAGCGAATTTATCTGAATTATTTCAGAAAGATTCGCATTATACTATAATAGGAGAACCAGATGCCAGCCGAAGAAGATCGGGTTTGAATATTATGTATGGCAAGTCTCCCACTCTGGAGACTCTCACCCTTTATTGTATCAAAATGATACATATCTGAAGATGAACTTTACATTAAAAACAATTCTGTATGGTGTTCTTGTCTGGCTGGTTCCATTTCTCATCGCAATTCCGTTCTATTCACCAGAAGGAACACTTCTGATTGATGAGCATTTTTTTAAGACGGCCATGATCCTTGCCGGGGGAGGCATTGGTGCAATACTTCTTATCCGACTGTTTTCAGGGATATCTGATCAGTACATCAGAAAGGGCTGGGTGATCGGGGTAATATGGCTTCTTATCAACTGGATTCTTGATCTTGGGATCCTTCTTCCCCTGAATGGTATGAATATCCCTACCTACTTCGGGCAGATAGGGCTTCGGTACCTCATGATCCCGGTCATGAGCATAATGGCAGGATATATTGCAGAGAATACAGCAAATAAAGATCATATGTGGCCATAAATCATAAAGGAAAGCAAAAAATGGGACACTTCTGTCAGGAAAATATCCAACAGGAGCCCGGCAGTACATTCCTGGGGTATTCCAGGGCTATAACTCCTATGAATTGAGCCAGAAACACCCCTTATTTAAATAGGGTATTGCAAGTTCACTGAATTTCGCCAAATATCTCTTTATTTTACAAAAGAGAGTTAAATCAAAGACACATAGCGGGCCGTTATTCATATGTATGTATTAGGGAACCCACACATAGGATAAGAGGGAGATCATACAATAGCGGCCTTCTATTTGAACATTATTTCCTGCACCATGAAGGCCCCTTTTTCTTAAAAAATGTGATTCTAGACCGAAAATAAAGAAAAGGTAGGCGAAACCGCATTTCCTATTACCCTGCCGGTTATCGTTTCACTCCAATAAGAGTCAGATCATCAGACTGTGGTGCGGTTGCGGCAAATGTTCGAACCGCATCAACGATTGCCTACACCAGTTCTTCTGTAGGAGAGAGATGATGCTCCATAATCACTTCATAAAGCCATTCTTCAGTGAATAACCTCCCATCAGGATCCATCGCCTCGGTAACCCCGTCTGAATAGATGACAAGCACATCACCGAGAGTGTGACTTCTTCCTGGACATAATCAGGATCATCCAGAAGCCCTATCACCGGACCGGTGGGATCCTGAATTTTCAGTTTCGTATCTGTCCCGAACAGAACAGGGGGATTATGTCCTGCATTGACATGCCGAAGTGTACTGGATCCTTAAAACCGTTCGGTTCGGGTAGGACTTACATCATTTTTGA
>NZ_DAONKG010000286.1:0-2585 GCF_035406105.1 Methanospirillum sp. | reverse complement strand
CAGGGATTGTATTTGCAGCTCCGGGAGCGACCATGATATATGGGACCTATATCACACGGGAAGAGAATGGTAAAATCTCTCTCGCCGGTCCGGTGAGCAATCTTATCCTCCTGATACCATTCGCTGCACTCATATTTATCGGTCAATCAGCGGGATCTGGCCTCCTTGCCATCATTGGGCTTGTTGGTGTCAAGATCAATGCGATGATTGCCGCATTTAACCTGCTTCCCGTCGGACCTCTGGACGGGGCAAAAATTCTGGCCTGGAACCCGGTCATCTTCGCTGGTGTAGCGCTTATTGCATTTGGTATCCTCTTTGGATCCCTGAGCGGGTTTTTCTAAAACGGAGCACAATAAAATCCCAGCGTGGATTTTATCAATCTCCCCCACTCATGTATGACATATGAAAGTTGTTGCTTTTCTTGGGAGCCCCCGCCCTGATGGTAACTCTGAACATCTTGTCCGGCGGGTGTTTGACATCCTTGAGTCCAACGGCATAGAAACAGAGATGGTCCGCATCGGAGGAAAACCCCTTCATGGCTGTCTGGCCTGCATGAAATGTTATGAGACAAGAAACGGACAGTGTGCAAATCAGACCGATGACCTTAATGACTATATCGAGAAGATGCGTGAAGCTGACGGTATTATCTTTGCGTCTCCGACCTACTTTGCAGATGTCACGGCCGAAATGAAAGCACTCATTGACCGCACCGGTATGCTCAGCCGGTCAGGAGGTGATTTCCTCAGATTCAAAGTAGGAGCTGCAGTCATATCGGTCAGAAGAGGAGGGGCCATTCATGCCTTTGACACCATCAATCATCTGTTCCTCATGTGTCAGATGATAGTTCCCGGATCATCCTACTGGAACATAGGCCTTGGAAGACTCCCCGGAGAGGTTGATGCAGACGAGGAAGGAATGGAATGCATGGAAACCCTGGGAGTCAATATGACATGGCTGCTCAAGCGTATCCATGAATAAATCTTCTTCCTGACCAGCTAGAATAAGAGCTCCCAGATGTAAGGTATGTGCACGCCATGGTACTTGAAGAAGAGATTTGGTTTTCCACCGAAGAACAGGCACAGGAATGTCTGAAGATGTTCAAAAAGTTGAACATTACCGCACATCTGAAGACAAAAGTGGAACTAAAAAGCAGGATCGTGTATAAGGCTCCGTTCACTGCCCTTAAAGGGATCATCGAGGAGGAGATAGAACAGCTTCGCACTACCGGTGAAGAGGAGTTTGAGGAATACATCCAGGCATTTGAAGATACCCTTAAAGATCTCATCAATGACCGGGATCTGCTGGCGCAGACAATTGCAAGCCACGCACCTGGCGATCATATCAGCACAACCGTGTTTGATGTTATCGTCCGTAACGGGGAGATTCCGGATAATGAAGATGATATGGTTGCATTTTTCAAAGAAGCAACGATAACCCAGATAATGGGGCTTAATGACCTTCTTGACATCGATGAAGAGGGAATGATCCTGAAACAGACCATTGCACCGGATGAAGCAGTCATGTCGCTGTTTGGTGATGAACTCCCTCCATTCCGGGAAGAGGCACTCCGAAAATGGAAGATAACCCGGAGTCTTGAAGCACAGGACACCTCTGCCTACACCGTCGTAACCGGGCCTGACATCATATTTCTCGAAGATCTGAACGAACTTGATAAGTATTTTCAGGAGATAGATGAGGAGGCCGCAGATAAATTCCTCGCTAACCTTCAGGTAAAACAGGTTCTGGTCGCTGAGATTCTAAGCATGATCCAAAAGGAGGGCCGGGCATCAAAAGAGGAACTCATGTGTGAATTCATTCATAAAACCCTGCCAATCGAAGAGAATGCACTCAGTATTGGTTTTCACCTCTCACCCGGCTATCTTGAATCAGTCCTCAATGACCTGAAAAAGATGGGTATGGTGAAAGGTAAGGACTCCAGACTGAAAGTAGTGGTATAATCAGACCTTAATCTTTCCAGCATTCTTTTTCCATTCGCCGGAGAGGAGATACTGAGGATTAAAGAGAGCGGTCAGACGAAAGACGATGGAACCATCCTGGTCTCCACTGACAATGGTCCGAATCAGATCCTCAAAATCTATCCAGACCAGATCATCATCCCCTGCGGCATACGATCTTCCAATCTGATGGAGAAACGTATCCAGTGATACTTTCATAAACCCAAGCATGAAGTTATTCTGAATTTTTGCATCCGATCGGTCAAGATGAGATACAACCTGATCTGGTACTTCCATAATGCCATATACCTCATCAACCAGCATGCCAAACCGGGTACTGTGAGCATCTTCAGGTACAAAAATGATTATCTTCTTCTTTGGCTGTTCCCTCCCGAGCGGAATGATCCGCCGGATATCAATGATCTTGACGACATCAGATCTGATATTGATGATTCCCGGAATAAAATCAGGTGCACCAGGAAGGGGGTTTTTCGGTTGATCCGGAACAATCTCACGGATATAGGATACCTGAGCCCCATACAGACCATCACCCAGGGCAAAAAGTAACAACCGGTGAATAATATCCTTTTCCATCGTCATCCTCTCACAACCCCTGACCTGACCGGGATT
>NZ_DAONKG010000285.1:0-2614 GCF_035406105.1 Methanospirillum sp. | reverse complement strand
GATGTCGGTATGACTCTTTCCTAAAATCTCCTTGGAAAGGCCTTCGATTGCGTGGGAAAACGGTCCGTGGCCAATGTCATGGAGAAGACCAGCAGCAGTAACATGCAGATGATCCTCCGGCGGAAGGGAGAGCCGTGCTCCGAGGGCATGAGCCAGGTGCATCGTGCCAAGCGAGTGTTCAAAACGGGTATGATGTGCGCCTGGATAGACCAGAAATGAAAACCCGAGTTGTCTGATGTACCGAAGACGCTGAACCTGTGGTGTATCGAGAAGAGGAAGGAGCGTTGATTCCACCTGGATATACCCATGGACCGGATCCTTAATTGATTTCATTCGGTCCCCACATGAGTTATGATCGGGAAGGTAAAATAGAAAAGGATGATCACCTTCCTGTCCGGTGGAACCGGGACGCCAAAACTCCTCCAGGGGGCCAGGCATGTACTGTCTGATTCAGACATTTCTGTCATCGTCAATACGGGGGAGGATATCTGGTACCAGGGCGGTCACATCTCCCCTGACGTTGATACGGTCATGTACCTCTTTGCTGGTCTGCTCAACACCGAAACCTGGTGGGGAGTTCGGGGTGACAGTTTTGTAACCCATGAAATCATCAGCAGGCTTCTTCCTGATTCATTTATGGCCATCGGTGATCAGGACCGGGCAGTCCATATCATCAGGGGAGAGTGGCTGAAACAGGGAATGACACTCACTACAGTCACCCGAAGACTCTGTACCCATTTTGGGGTATCTGCAACAATCCTTCCCATGGCGGATACACCCTGGACCACCTATGTGCAAACCGCGAAGGGAAAAATCCATTTTCAGGAGTACTGGGTCAGATACCGGGGAAATACAGAAATATCAGCGGTCATGCACGTCCCTACGGAGGAACAACCGGCTACCCCTGATGTAATTCACGCGATTCGAATGGCTGATGCTGTCATCATCGGTCCCAGTAATCCGGTGACCAGTATCCTGCCTATCCTTTCATGTACGGGGGTACGAGAGGAACTCGCCAGAAAGAACGTAATCGCAATCAGCCCGTTCATTGGAGATCGCCCGGTATCCGGTCCGGCTGCCCAGCTCATGAAAACCATGGGATATCAGGCTGATTCATCAGGGGTCAGGGCACTGTATGGAGATCTTGTTGATCTCTTCATCCAGGATATCAGGGATACCGTTGCCATAGCAGGGGCGATCCAGCTGGATACCCTGATGAATTCCCCAAAAATTGCCTCGGATCTCATGAGAGAGATCCTCACCCGTGTTTTATGAGAGTGATATACCAAAGAGTGACATGAACAAGGCAAGTAAGAAACTGATAATGCCGGAGATTACCTCCTCACTCAGAAGGCTGCTCAGATCAAATGACCCGGAATTCAGCCCTGAAAAGAACTGTCCCAGATCCTCGCCTGAAAAATCACCTGAACTGCTTTCTGTCTCTTCTGCTCCGGTCAGGGAAACTCCTAAAAGGAGAAAACAGATGAAAACCGGGATAATACTGCGGATAAACCTCATACCCATACATTTGAAGGCTGGCATTATTGAGTTATGCCACAACTCCTGCACGGCTGAGAAGGTCCTGTGCACTTGCTGATGCACCGGTCACTATCTCTTCTTCACCAGGAATATACCGGTTATGCATCAGAATCCTCCCTTGACAGATGACCGTATCCACAGCACTGCCTTCTGCTGAATATACAATATTTGAGACCGGGTTATGAAGCGGGATCATGGACGGATGGGACAGGGAGATAAGTACAAGATCCGCAGGCATCCCTTCAGAAATCTCACCGCCCTGGTAGCCAAGGGCCCTCGCCCCCCAGGATGTTGCCATGAAGAGGGCTTCTCCAGCAGGAAGAAGAGTATCCGAATTCCAAAAGAACTTCTGACAGAGAGCAGCAGTCTTCATCTCTTCAAGCATGTCCAGGTTGTTATTTGATGAGCACCCGTCAGTCCCGAGACCGACATTTACCTGGTGATCACGTAGCCAGTGATAGGGCATTGCCCGGCCGGTTGCAAGCTTCATATTGCTTACCGGGTTATGGACAACAGACACACCCCGCTCTCCCAGAAGCCGGCAGTCATCCTCTGACAACCAGCATCCATGGGCAGCCACCGTCCGTTCATTCAGACAGCCGGCAGTGTCAAGGAGGGCAGCCGGGGTCATACCATAGAACTTCATACAGTCATCAACCTCCTGTTTTGTCTCTGCAAGGTGGGTATGAATGAGTATCTTCTCGGTGGTGCTGTACTCGGCACATACCTCAAGATGCTTGACCGGGACAGTATAGGGAGCATGGGGGCCGATAGCCGGATGTATAAGAGGTGTATTGAGTGATCGGACATGACTGACAAGATCCTCTGTGGCTTTGAGTTCAGCCTCCATCTTCTCTTCATTTCCAAACGTGATGATCCCATGACTGAGTACAGCGCGGATTTTCGATTCCATCACCGCCCGTGCTGCATCTTTCATGAAGAAATACATGTCATTAAACGCAATTGTTCCCGATCGTATCATCTCAAGACAGGCAAGTTTTGTTCCCCAGTATACATTATCCCCGGTAAGATGTGCTTCAAGCGGCCAGATCTTTTCTGACAGCCACTGCTGCAG
>NZ_DAONKG010000284.1:1530-2629 GCF_035406105.1 Methanospirillum sp. | reverse complement strand
CAGGATCAGGAAATGCGGCAATGATCCTTTTCGTCTCCTAGATACCGGTACTTGCTGCAATACTGATTATTCCCCTTACATACTGGTTTGGAAAAGAGTTCAAAGGAGAATTGTGTGGAATTACGGCAGCACTTCTTATAGCAGTTATGCCGGGAAGTTACCTGATTCGGTCCATGTATGGATACGTTGACCACCATATCTTCGAATCTTTTTTCATGCTGGCATATTCCCTCTCCCTTATATTCTCCTTCAATCGCCTGTACTCTAGTGAAGGGGGCACTGAATTTAAAATTGCAATCCTTGGAGGGGGGATCACTGGGTTGATGCTTGGACTAGGTATGATCAATGCACCGACTATGGTTATTGCGGAAGGTATCACCACATGTTTTATAATCCTTGCTGGTTATCAACTCATAAAACTAACAAAACCTCTCCTTCCGTTCACTATCTTAATTGGTATCTCATCATGTATTGGAGCAATAATTACTCTGCTGCTCTTTACACCAGATAAAACAGGAGAGATTCCATTCATCTTCGATCCTATTTCTCTTGCTTCAGTTCTTATGATACCTCCATTATTCGGAGTCTTCCTTCTGGCTATTCAGATAATCATAGAAAAGACGCATCTCTCCCATCAAAAGACTTTTCCAGCTTTTTTCTTATCAATATTATCCTTAATATTTATGGGTTTCCTCCTCATCATTAGTTATGCTCCCAGGATGCTAAATGGAGTGTATGATTTTTTTTACTCCACCCCGACTAACTTCGCGATAGCTGAGTACCACCCACTCAATTTTGATGTTGCTTTTTTTAATTACCATATTATGCTTTTCCTGCTCATACCCGGACTATTACTCCTGCTCATTACCGGAATACGCAAGCAGAAAAGTGATACAGTCTATCTTCTTCTTTGGACCGGAATTGTCGGATTTTTAACTATTACCAACATAAGGTTTGAGATTCTTTTTGCTGTGCCTTTAACTCTGACATCTGCTTATTTCTTTGACTGGCTTTTCTATTTTACAAACCAAAGATATGATATTTGCAATGAAGAATCTTGCCAGAACTCAACCATTACGAAAATTAATTGGAAAGAGCG
>NZ_DAONKG010000284.1:0-1520 GCF_035406105.1 Methanospirillum sp. | reverse complement strand
ATTTATCAAAAAAAAAAGAGAACATCTGGCAAAAACGTCCGACTGCGCTTATCGCACTCATTCTCCTCATCGGAACATTCGGACTATCCCTCAGTGTTTCTGTGATGGTTGCAACAGCAGATTATAATTATCAACCGTACATCGCATCAGAAGACTGGATTGAAGGACTACTCTGGATGAAAAATGAAACACCTGATCCAGGTGTGGATTACTACCAGGCATATAACGCTGATACATTCAGATATCCGGATTCAGCGTATGGCGTTCTTTCGTGGTGGGATTATGGACACTGGATTACCACAATAGCTCACCGGATGACAGTCACAAACCCATTCCAGGCAAACCTGGATATGGCCGCACAATTCTTCATGAGCCGATCAGAAGAACCTGCAGATAGTATAACCTCTGAAAATTCTATCAAATATATCATCACCGATGCTGACATGCTCTTTGATACCATGCAGATGATGATGCGGGTTTATTCACCTGATGCAACTCCTGGACAATACATGGGATTACTATCGGTAAATGATACTACAGGAAAACCGATCACCGTAATCGGCTACCGCCAGCCATTCTACGAAAGCATAGTAACCAGGCTGCATGTTTTCGATGGGTCCAGCGTGCATGGTGAGCAGAAAATTCAGGAGCAGGAAGGAACACCAATTCCTGATAATGATATGCTTGTCATCTTTCCGGGTGGTCCGGATCCGGAGATTTCAAAATCCATCATCAGGCCGCTCAAGGATATTGAGGCCCTGCACCATTACCGGCTCATATGGGAATCAAATACCTCCCTCTCATCAACCGATGAACATGACATCCGCAAGGTCAAGATATTTGAGCGTGTTCCTGGTGCGATAATTCAGGGAGAAGGGACGATTGAACTGCCAATAATCACGAACCGAGGGAGAGAATTCACGTACCGGCAGCAGAGTATAAACGGAACATTTATTCTTCCCTACTCCACCAATCAGACAGCCTGGCCGGTTCATGCAACCGGGCCATATCGGATAATGGAAACCGGGGAGGAGATTGAGGTGAGCGAGGAGATGATTCAGAAATGAAATCAATAATAATGCCCAATCATCCTGTTACACCAAAAATTTTTCAAATTTTATAACAGAAATGAGTGATTTGATGATAATTGCCCAGACAAGTTTGCACACATTTATCAGCAATGGCGATATCATTTACCAATTAAAAAGTGAATACTATATACAGGAACATTCATGAGCACCATTAAGGAAGTTATTGATCGCTTCCCTTCTGAACTTCAAAATCCCATGTTAGAATTCTGGGGAGTTGTTAAAGAAACACTAGGCGTAAAGAAAGAAGATTTCACCGAACTCAAAAATATTGTCTTTGAGTTAGCTGAAGCACAAAGAGATTTAGCGAAGGCACAAAATAGAACCGAAGTCAGAGTTGAAGAGTTAGCTGAAGCACAAAACCGGACTGAAAAACGAGTTGAAGAACTAGCCGAAGCTCAAAAAAGAACTGAAGTTAAAGTTGAAGAACTA
>NZ_DAONKG010000283.1:0-2649 GCF_035406105.1 Methanospirillum sp. | reverse complement strand
ATGAGAAATCCGGGCTCTTTCATTGTAGAGCCCTCTCTCATAAGATCTAATCCCTTGTCTTTGGTAGCCGATTTAAATCACCCCCAGACAGGACCGGTAATCAGTTCCTAATTTGTGGTATTAAGGAGAACAGAAAGCCTTCTCCAAACCTTGTGAAATAATCCTGATCCGGTATTAGGGCTGACATCCGGGTTGTTCAGCGGGGTTATAGATTCAGGAATCTAACCAAATTATGATTAGATAAACATTTGGCGATAAGGAGTGTCTGATATAAATTAATTAAAGGGATATTTCTGAGACTAACCTATTTAGTGCATAGTAAAGAGGGTTTTCTGATATCCTGCCGATTCATAGCAGAAGTGTGAGTACTGGTGAGAAAATCGAAAATTAGATCCTAGAAATTTGATAAACGTCAAATATTAGAGATTAAGGGATTATTCTCCCAATAAAGTTTTGATTTACAGCACTACATTTCCCACCCGGATTCAGCTGAACATGGTTAATCCATCCATCGGCCGGACTTGTGGTATCCCATGTAGGTGTATCCGGGCAGTTCAAATCAACCCAATAATTATTTGGAGGTCTTTCATGCATGATGGTATAGAAACCGCCTGCCTGGCTGACCCCAGTTCTTTCCAGGATAGTCCGGTCATCATTCCATACATTGATTCTTATTCCAGGAACCCCGACTCCTGAAGAGGTTCTCACATAACCAGATATGGAACACCAATTTGAGGCTGAATCGAATATTGCATGTATCGTCTGATCGCTTTGAACATTAGTAAAGGTGTAGGATGGGACAACACCCACGGATACTCCATTTACTAGGACATCTATTATGATATACCCTGAATTTGCTGTAATAGTAAACGCCTGATTGGAACCGCAATTTACTCTAACCACTCCGGCGGGAGAGATCTGACCATTGGGACCTGCGGTTGCAGTGATTGTGAAATTCTTAATTGCAAATTCAGCATTTATCGTATGAGACTGCTGAATGTTGGTAAACGTATATGTATATGGACTCGTAAAAGGACCAGGAATGGAAGAACCATCAATAATTATAGATGAGATGCTGTAACAGGGATTCGCAGTTATCACAAATGCCCGATTGGAACCGCAAGTAACCGAAACAGTACCGGTGGGAGAGATCTGGCCATTGGAACCCGCAGTTGCAGTGATTGTGAAATTCTTAATTGCAAATTCAGCATTGATTGTATGTGACTGCTGAACATTGGTAAACGTATACGTATGTGGACTGGTAAAAGGACCTGATAGGGGAGAACCATCGATAATTATTGATGAAATGTTGTAACAGGGATTCGCAGTTATCACAAATGCCTGATTGGAACCGCAGGTAACCGAAACTGCACCGGATGGAGAGATTTGACCATTAGAACCTGCAGTTGCAGTAATGGTGTAGTTCTGCACCGAAAATTCAGCGTTAATTTCATGGGATTCCTGAACATTGGTAAACGTATACGTATGTGGACTGGTAAAAGGACCGGTAAGAGGAGAACCATCAACGAGAACTGAAGTGATATTATAGCATTCACTGCTGGTAATTGTATATGTCTGATCATATCCACATGGGACTAAGGTAATTCCAGGTGGGGAGATGGATCCTCCGGTTCCAGCAGTCGCATTTATCGGAAATGTCTTCAGAGCAAACATCGCATGAATTGATTGATCAGAAGTTACATTCGTAAACGTATAAGTAAAGGGACTTACCTGTGGACCAAGGTGCTGTGTCCCGTTGATTATTACATCGGTGATATTAAAGCAGAATGCCGCGGTAATATTATAACTCTGGTCTGAACCACAATCAACCACCGTTATCCCCAGTGGATCAATCGTTCCCCCCGTATCAGCAGATGATGCAATCTGGTATTGTTTCCGATCAAAGTATGCATCAATGGTCTGGTCGTACTGTACATTGATGAAGGTGTAGCTCTCAACCGGTCCAAGATGCTGTGCATTGGGTTGATTCTCATCGATCACCACATCCCTGATGGTATGACAGAGATCCGGCGTAATATTGAACTGCTGATTCCATTCACATGGTACCGTGACATTTCCTGATGGGTTGATAGATCCTCCCTCATGAGCAGTAGCTACAATGGTAAGCGGGAGACATCCAATCGGGAGATACATAGAATTCGTAGACTCACTGCCACATGAGTTCTTTATGGTAAGGATTACCTGGTAGTCGTCACGGATGTAATACGTATGGATCGGATTGCGCTCAGTCGATGATGAACCGTCTCCAAAGTACCAATTCCACTCAACTATGTCATATCCGGTGGAGAGGTCGGTAAACTGAACAGTCAGGGGATCCTCATTGATAATGGTGTAATTGAATAATGCTTCAACCGGTGGGCAGTAGACATTTATCTGTTCACTATGGGTTTCGTTTCCACCACAGGGACTTGTTGCATGAAGGGTTGCTGAATAATTCCCACCTTTTTTATAAATATGGACCGGGTTTCTGAATGAAGAGACGCCTCCATCACCAAAGGTCCATCCCCAGGATTGTGGCGTTCCTATTGTCCTGTCAGTAAAGTACACGGTTAATGGAGCGGTTCCATTTACAGGTTCCATTCTATAGGTGAAATTGGCATAGACCGGGCAACAAACGAGTTTTTCAAA
>NZ_DAONKG010000282.1:0-2716 GCF_035406105.1 Methanospirillum sp. | reverse complement strand
ATTGCATCCGGGTACTGGCAACTTATGGATCCGCAGAATGGATATACAGCGATCTCCCGCCGTGCTCTTGAGACGATCTCGCTCGATGCCATATATCCCCGGTACGGATACTGTAATGATCTCCTGGTCTGGCTGAATACGTTCGGCTTTCGGGTCAGGAATGTGCCTCATCCGGCCAGGTACGGGCTTGAGCGGTCGAAGATAAAATATTCTACGTATATTGTCCGGTTATCCTGGTTATTGTTAAATGCGTTTATCTGGCGGATGAAGACGAAATATGTCGTATTATCGTTTCATCCTTTGGTGTTTTTCTATTGTGCGGGCGTTTTTTTTACGTTTATTTCGTTTTTGTTCGGAATTTATGCACTCTGGTTTAAGTTTGTCGAGAAAAATCCTATTTTTGTTCCTGCAGTGGTGTCGGTGATAGTGTTTGGGATTGGGGTTCAGTTTTTGCTTTCGGCCATGATGTTTGATATGCAGGAGGAGAATAAGGGAACGTGGTATTGAAAAAAAATTCTTATTAGTTATATAGCGAAAATGACCAATAATAATCACAGAGTACCACAATTTTCTATTGGTATTGATATGGAATTGATAGATCGGTTTGAAAATGTATCGCTCGAATCACATACTCGCTTATTAAATCGAATTTTCTCTGCAAGGGAACTCAATTACTGTTTCTCTAAAGTGAATCCAGCACCCTGCTTATGTGGATGTTTTTGTGCGAAAGAGGCAATAATAAAAGCTTTTTCATCACTTCATCACTCCAGGCTCTCGTTTCCGGAAATTGAGATTGTACATGATGGTAAGAGCGGTCCGAAGGTAAATATTATTGGAGAAAAGTTCACGACAGATTTTTTAGATAATATTGAAATAAAAATAAGTATTGCTCATACCGCTCAAGTAGCAGTCAGTAATGCTTTGGTTATATTGTGGTGTGATAGGTAATGGATGAAGATACCATAAAAAAAATATTTGCTCAGGCATTTGAAATTTCTGAAGAAGAAGTAACCGATGAGATTGCCTATAACTCGTACCAACCCTGGGATTCTCTAAAACACCTCCAATTGGTCTCCATGTTAGAAGAAGAACTGGGTATTGAATTTGAAATGGATGATATCATTGATATGAGTTCTTATAAGAAAGTTAGGGAAATTGTTTTGAAATATCTCCAGAAAAAATGAATTTTATTGATTATTTATTTGAATATTCAAAGCATTCAGACAATTTTTTACTTTTATCCCGGAACGTGTCTCTTACGTACCGGGACATCTATGGTGATATACTCAGAATCTCTTCATGGATACAGAATTCTATCGGTACCAATAGCCGGATAGGAATCCTTGCAGATAATTCTCCTTTTTTTGTCCAGGTATATGGTGGCATCATCCACTCTGGAAATACTGCTGTCATAATCGATACAAAAAGTTCTTCGAAAGAGATCAAAAATATAATTTCGCGATGTTCTATTCCTATTGTCTTTGCAGATCAGAAATATGAATCACTCGCGGCCGGAGTCAGAGTGATCTCTTGTATACCAGGGGATACCTCTCAAAGCAATTTGTGTTTACCTTCGCAAATTCCTAAAGATACATGTGCAGTAATTATCTTTACCTCTGGTAGTACCGGGGTAAAAAAAGGGGTGATGCTTACTCATAATAATCTCATTGCAAACACCAATTCAATCCTTCAATACCTGAACCTGTCTTCTGATGATCGAATGATGGTTGTTCTACCCTTTTTTTATTGTTATGGGGCTTCACTTCTTCATACGCATATACGGGCAGGTGGCAGCCTTGTTCTTGACCAGTCTCCATTTCTGGGTGGTGCATTAAAAGGGATCAATGAGTTTCAATGTACCGGATTTGCCGGTGTTCCAAGTACCTTTTTAATCCTGGTTCAGAAAACTCCGTTTCTTAACCTGAAGTTTCCTAGTCTTCGGTATTTCACCCAGGCCGGGGGACATCTGTCCAGTTCAGTGATTCAAAAAATTGGCAGAACCTTCCCTGATAAAAAATTTTATGTGATGTATGGGGCAACGGAGGCAACGGCCCGTTTATCATACCTGCCTCCTGATTTACTTTTTGATAAACCAGATTCTATTGGGAAGGGGATTCCTGGTGTCACCCTTGAGGTGCGGAATGAAGAGGGCAACGTAGTGAGGCCTGGTGAAGTGGGCGAGATTGTCGCGGCCGGGGATAATATTATGATCGGCTATCTGGATGAACCGGATGAGACAGCCCGGGTTATCAGAGATGGATGGTATTATACCGGTGATCTTGCGACTGTTGATGATGAAGGTTTTATTTATATTATCGGAAGAAAAGGTACTTTTATAAAATCTGCCGGCTTTCGGGTATCTCCGCAAGAGATAGAGGATGTTATTATGCAGGTTGATACCGTTGATGCATGTGTGGTGTTTGGTATTCCCCATCCTATCCTCGGCGAAGCAATAATCGCCTGTATTCAATCAGAGTCTGATGGTGAAGGTCTTATTTCTTCGGTGAAAAAACATTGTTCAAGTCTTCTTCCCTCTCATAAGCAACCGGCGGATATTTTTATTCTCCAATATCTTCCCTTAAATTCATCTGGAAAGCCGGATAGGGATGCCATTAAAAGACTTTATAAATTGCATGACAATCAATCGGAATGAATCTCTGATCTCCCGGATATGGGATTTCGGGGTGTACGATCTCACTGAATATGAGCGTGAAAT
>NZ_DAONKG010000281.1:0-2720 GCF_035406105.1 Methanospirillum sp. | reverse complement strand
CCAGTTTTTTTAAGGCATTGGCAAACCGCATCACAGCCCGGTACAGCTGACGGTATGTGTAGATCTCCTCTTTCCCCCGTTCTCCTTTCCAGATTAGGGCAAGCTTATTCCGCCGTCCGTTTTTCACATGCCGATCCAGACAGTTTGCAGAGATATTGAGTTTTCCTCCACGAAACCACCGGGCATTTGGCCAGTCCCATTCCTTTACCTTGTCCCAGGGTTTGATCCAGTCCAGTTCTCTTGCTTTTCCTGCCCAGAAACCGTCCGGGTCAGATAAAAACTCTGCATATGCCTTCTTGTAATCACCGAGGGCAGAATTTGCCTGGTAGGATGGATCAGGGATGTAGGTTTTGTTGTCAAGCTTGACATCAAAGTTTTCAGCCATATTGTACCACCATTTGGTTCATGCGGGGGTGTCACCGGTCATCCATATGATCATCATACCGGACCGTGACCTGATCGACACCTGACTCATTGCCGATCGCATGATCAATCGTGTAGAATTAAAATTTAAATAAAATCGTATTTGTCGTACAATTATGTCGATCATATAAGAATCAAAAACGCGACCATGTTTCGTTCAGAGCAGGCATCTATTGATATCATTTTTCGCATCTCATGTAATGGGATATGTGAGATGAATATCTGAAATATGAATGGTTTCTCAACTCGCGCAATGTTCGACATAATGGATCAGAGCAGAACCGCCCTTGCCGGCGATCTGGTCCCGGAAGGTATCTGATGACCGTAAGTGAAATGATGTTCCTTCCAACCGGTCCGGGATTATGTGCCTGGAGGTTCTGGATTCTCCAGTACCTGCAGAAGAATCATCCTATCAGATTTACATGACGATCAGCACGGTACAGATATGAGCCCGGGGTTTGTTCCGGTAATACACCGACCTTTGTTCCTTGTGACCACAAAGGTGTTTTCTATACCGACCATTCCTACTCCTGAAATGCCCTTCTTTGGTTCCAGGGCAATGACCATGTTTTCCTTGAGTGGTTCGGTACATCCTTCAGCGATTACTGGGATCTCATCGATGAAAAGTCCCACACCATGTCCCAGGAATCTGACTTTGCGGTCTTTATATCCCATGAAATTCTGTATAAATTCCGGCTCAAGCGCCTCCATCACATCCCGGTATATCTGTGCAGGAATAGCGCCAGGTACGAGGAGAGAGGCAAGATGGTTTTGGATATCAACACACCGGTTGTGTTCTGCAATGACATCATCAGGCAGGGATGATCCATAGACATATGTCATAGTTTTATCGGTATGATACCCGCCATATCCGCATCCGACGTCAACAAATACGAGATCTCCTTTTTTGAGCCGTCGTTTCCGGTCCCCAAGGAGTGGGACAGCGGGGCATAATCCAACTGATCCTCCCGGCCCGTCAAAATATGTGGGATACAGTGAATTTTCTCCAAATCCGATCTGACCAAGCAGCATCTCGGTATTAAACATCCCAAACCTGGCAATGCCATGATGCCCTTCACTGACAAGAAGCGAATACAGACTGGCGGCAAAATCACACTCACGTATCCCTTCTTTGAGCAGATCCGGAACGCAATCCTCAAGCACCCGTGCGTGGATCTCCCCTGACTTTTCAAGGAGCGTCAGTTCAAACTCGCTTTTTACCGCTCTGACCATTGAGATCTCCCGATCTGCCGGTTCAGTCTTTGGGATGGGAAAGTGTTTTGAAAATCGTTGATACAGGGCAAGGGGGATAATCTCTGTCTCAAGGTATACGGTATCAGGAAGAGCCGGGTATGCCTGCCGTGCATCACGAAAACTCCCCATTCTCTCGATTGTCGGAAATTCAGATTCATTGATGGCACGTTCATAACTCTTCCTGACCCAGAGTGCCGGTTCCCCATCACGGGGAATATAGAGCATGCTGTCCTGCATGGTGCCGGTAAAATAATAGAGATTTACATTTCCAAAAATAACCGCCAGTTCCCAATCCGGTTTTTTCTCATCCATCCTGTCAATAAAACGTTTCATCCGGCTTTGTAACTCGTACCCAGGTACCCGGCTGTCCATAGGTACATTTTTGACGCGAACCGTGATAGTATCTATCATGGTGCACGATCGAGATGTACGAATTGATGATCACTCTATCAGGTTCTTTTATTACGTACCCCGGGCATGATCTATCATGGTCTCTCTTTTATCATTCAGGTCAATAAATAAAAAGATATTATTTGCCGGTTCTCTTTCTCTTCTTGTTGTCGCAGGCGTTATCATCCTCTTTGCAGCATTTTCAACATATAATACATCTGTTTCAAGTGCAAAGGACGAACTCAGAATTCTTGCTGATGCTCAGGCAGAGGCGATCACCGGAGTTCTCCTTGAGCCGATGCATTCAACCGAGGCCCTGGCAGAGGTGCTGCTTGGACCGTATAGTGAAGGAAAACCTCTCGGCAGGGACGAAGTGGAGCGAATAATCGGAGGGATTCTGAAAAACCACCCGCTTTATAATGGCGTGTACACGATGTGGGAGGAGAATGCGTATGATCGTGCCGATTCACGATATAAAGGAACGAATGGGTTCTCAAGTTCTGGCAGGATGAACATGTACTGGTACCGGGAGAACGGAGTGGAACAGCGGATGATGTATGAACCTGACTCAGTTGATACCGAGACCGATTATCAACAGGACTACTATACCATCCCGGCACGGACCCATCGGAAATTCCTGACCGATCCGTATG
>NZ_DAONKG010000280.1:0-2726 GCF_035406105.1 Methanospirillum sp. | reverse complement strand
TCCTTGTTGAACGCAAGACCTCACGTGATTTTGTGGACAGTCTTATCGATCGTGACCTGCTGGATCAGCTCAGGGAGATGGCACGATCATGTCCAAAGCCGGTACTGATTATTGAGGGGGGTGATCTGTATGCCCAGCGTGATATTCACCCAAATGCAATCCGCGGGGCCCTTGCTGCAATATCGGTCTCCATGGGCATTTCTGTCTTTTACACACGAGAGCCGGGGGATACCGCTGACCTGCTTTTGGTCCTGGCTCGACGGGAGGAGGAGAGCGGGTACAAAGAGCGGGGATCGGCCCAGAAAGAATCATACGAAAGTCTTGCAGTAGTTCAGGAGGCAATCCTGAGTGCATTTCCGGACCTTGGACCAAAATACGCCCGTGCCCTGCTGACCGCTTTTGGATCCCTGAAGGCTGTCATGAACGCGGAAAAAGAGGAACTGCTCCAGGTTCCGGGAATCGGGGCCAAAAAGGCGGAGATGATTTACGAGTTGTCCCGGCGTCCGTATCCGTAAAGGAGGAGTGCGTATGCCTCTGCCCCTTTCCTCACAGACTCCATAAGGGTTACGATCCGGGTACTGTCCCGCTCCTCGCGTGCCTGAACAAGAAGAGCGCGAAGGGTCAGGGCAAACTCATCCTCAAGGCCGCCAGGTGCTATGAACTCCTGCGGTGCGAAACCCGTTGCTGACCCTAGTGAGGGGGGGCTGGTTGTCGACGGAGTTTTTTGTGATGCTGCGGCTTTTTCTTCTTCGCAGACGACACAGAGGGTCTTTCCTTTATACTCAAAGAGCGGGGAATGGCAGACCGGACAGGTCTTTGAGAGCATCTTTCCTCCCTTGAGGAGGTACTCAGCCATTATCACATCAGGACTTTTTATATCGGTCATCGGTCAGTACTGTTTTATGGGGTGGGGGTCTACTTATAAGCGAAGGTTCACGCAGGTGATAATATGCCAACTCCAGAACAAACCATCGATATCTGTATTCAGATGTTATCTGCCATTATTGACGATGGCACCATCCCCAGAAATATCCGTCGTGTAGCAGACGAGACCCGCACTATTCTTCAAAACCAGGATCGCCAGCTTGGTCTTCGAGCCGCAGAAGCAATTTCAAAGATTGATGAGATCAGCAGCGACCCGAACATGCCGGTCCATGCACGCACCCGTGTCTGGGAACTGGTCTCACAGCTTGAAACGGTACCGCTCGATTAATTTCACATAGGGTTTTGGGAGGAGAATATCTTCCTCCAGGTTTTTTTCGGAGAGGTTAAAGCCACGCGGTATGGTTACTCACCAAGGATAGTGACCACAAGGTGCCGGTCCCGCCGTGGCCTGGTATCAAGTTCGAGCACAACGATCTGTTGCCAGGTCCCAAGTACCACACTGCTATTCCGTACCGGGACGGTCAGGGACGGGCCGACCAGTGCTGCTTTGACATGGGATCTCCCGTTCCCGTCCCCCCACCGGCTGTCATGGGCATACGTGATGTCTGACGGAGCACACACCGACAATGCCCGGCTGAGATCTCTGAGTACTCCAGGTTCATACTCAATGGTTGTGACCGCTGCCGTAGACCCGGTGACAAAGACATGACAGATACCGGTCTGTACCCCTGACGAACGGGCGATCTCCTGCACTTTGTCTGTGATATCGACAATATCCCCCTCACCTTTGGTTGCAAGTGTGATATCAGCTGATGCTGTCATAGCATGAGAATGGTATGCTCACGGCAAGATAATTTCGACAGAAAAAGAAAAAGAGGAGACGGGTCAGTCAAGTTTTTTGATGACTTTATTTGCAATCTTAAGAGCACAATAGTCTCCGCACATGGTGCAGGCTTCGGTATCGGCTGATGCACGTTCCGTTCTGATCTGCCGTGCACGGGACGGGTTGATGGCAAGGTTGAACTGGGCTTCCCAGTCCAGGTCACGACGTGCATGACCCATGGCAAGATCCTGCTCCCGCCTGTTTAGTTTAATCATGTCACCCACATGGGCTGCAATACGGCTGGAGATGACGCCTTCATAGACCTCTTCCGGATTGGGGAGGGCAAGGTGCTCTGCAGGGGTCACATAGCAGATAAAGTCTGCACCATACATGGAGGACATGGCTGCCCCAATTGCAGAGACACGGTCATCATACCCCGGAGCAACATCGGTGACAATCGGGCCGAGCATATAAAACGGTTTATTTCCGGACAACCGCTTCATCAGCCTGACATTTGTTTCAATCTCATCAATCGGCACATGCCCGGGGCCTTCCACAATTACCTGGATTCCCATGTCATGAGCCCGGTCGCCAAGTTCCGCATTGATGATCAGTTCCTGAATTTGTGCACGGTCGGTTGCATCATGCACGGCACCGGCACGCATGCCGTTTCCGGTGGAAAGGGTGACCTCATGCTCCTTTAAAATCTCACACAGGTAATCAAATTCTGCATAGAGGGGGTTTTCTTTATCATTGTGCAGCATCCATGCGGTCAGAAATGCACCGCCACGGGAGCACAGACCACCGTGCCGTCCCTGACGCTGGAGCCGCTCAAGGGTGATCCGGTTAATCCCCGTGTGAATTGCCATGAAATTGGTTCCAAGTTTTGCCTGTTCCTCGGTAATGCGGAAGAGATCATCCTCCCGCATATGGATGACCGCACCATCTTTTCTTGCAGCCTCGATAAATGCCTGATACAAAGGGACGGAACCAACGGAAAGGGTGGTTGCTTCGATGC
>NZ_DAONKG010000279.1:0-2737 GCF_035406105.1 Methanospirillum sp. | reverse complement strand
CAACAAGGTTTTGCATGATGTAAATAAAACCTATACTCACGAAGATCTCATTTAATTCCCCAGTTCCGAGAATCGGCCTGAAACAGAGCCGTTCAATGATCACCCCAATCACGATCAGAACTGGAATAGAGGCACAGAGGAGGACATAGGGATTAAACCCGCTCATAATATAGAGAAAGAACGTGATGTACGTTCCAAGCATGAGAAATTCGCCATGAGCAAAGTTTACTATCTTCATGACACCGAAGATGAGGTTCAGGCCGGTTGCTAGCAGGATATAGATGCAACCGGTGTATAATCCCCAGAAAAGAACCTGGGCGATTATCTCAGCATGTATCTCCATTCGTCAAATCCATGAAAAATTTATTTCCTGTCCGCTCCTGAAAAGGGGATCAGGGAGATCCCGGCTGATACCAGTCAGGAATAACAAAGGCGGTCTCGCTGATCGATGAGGGCCAGACGATTTGGGGCCGAATCTCACCGGCTGCGGGATCCATCTTCATCTGTTCCACATAAAGATCAAAACTGCTCTCATGGAAGTCAGGTGAGAACCGGATTTTGCCATCTTTCATCACTTCGATCATGTGATCCATGGATAGCTCTGACAGGGCTTTCTGAACTGCTCCTTTATCCAGGGTTCCTGCGTTTTCGATGGCTTTTGCCGCAATATATACCGATTCATAGGTGGCTGCTCCCATCATTCCGGCAAATCCGCCATATTTTGTCTGGAATTTCTCAAGGAACTTCTTTGTTGGTTCTGCAGTACTGCCCTTCGGGATTGCATAGGGTGAGAACCGGCTTTCCATAAGCGTATAATCACCATACTCACCAACACCGGTGTAGTAATCGGGATCATCATTGTTCTCAATGGAGAGGATAAGGGTGTTCAGGCCAACATCACGACGGGCCTGCTGGGTAAGTGGAATCAGTTCATTCAGGAATGTGACAGCGTAGATGATATCCGGTTTTTTCGCCTTGACTGAGGTCAGGGCGGTCCTGAAGTCTGATTCTCCCATCTTAAACGTCTCCTCTGCCACGATCTCAATAGGCAGGTCGAGGTCTTTGGTCAGGTTTCTGACCGCGACCTGCTGTCCTTTTCCAAACGGACTGTCCTGGAAGATGAGTGCAAGTCTGAGCGGGCGGTCAGATGGGAGACTGAATTTTTTATATATCTCCGGCCTGACCACCTCATTGATAAAGAGCATGCTGGCTTTGGCTGAATCATCCGTATTAGGACGATGGAAAAACATATAACTGGTATCAATATCATTTCTGTGAGAGACAGAAGTGCTTGACCCGCCGGAGATGATGTATGGCACCTTGTTTTCTGCGACAATGGACTGATGTGCAGAGACCACAGCACTTGAGTACCCGCCAACCAGAAGATCGACATTATCCTGGGTGATCAGTTTTGAGACAGCTTTGATTCCCCCTTCACGGGTTGATTCATCATCGCCCTGAACCAGCGTGATCGGGATCTTTTTATTCAGCGATTTCACAAAGACACCACCCTGTGCATTGATCTCCTCTGCGGCCAGTTCTGCCGACTGCCAGATGTCCTTTCCGGTCGTACTCGCCGGTCCGCTCATCGATGCAACAACACCAATCGTTATGGTTTCAGCAGATGGTGATGCCTGCTGTTCGGTACACCCGGAGAAGAGAAGTGCCCCGATAATGAGAAAACCCGTTATCAGGCTGTATAGAACCCACTGTTTCATGTTCATACACCGTGCCATGACATGCCATGACATACTAGAGTGTAGGTCAATCAGCTTTATAGAAATTATGGTACTGCATGATGGGGAACCGACATGTGATTGTGAACCGCGATGAAGAGCATATAAAAAATGTGGTTGTGACTGGTATCAGGAGAGATGATACCCCTTCTGATTCCGATACTCTTTCAGAATACCGGACCAGACCGCATCATTGGTCTGTCAGGTCAGTCTTGTCTGTGCGATTGTCCGGGTTATTCAGATCGATACCGATCCGGGGGAACAGTAATCTCAAACCTGGCTCCCTTCCCTGGTATCCCGGTCTCATGGATTGAAAGACCGGTAATAGACAGGATCTCTCTGGCCAGAAAAAGACCAAGACCGGTGTGTTTTCCATACCCGCGTTCAAAAATCTTCTCTTTTTCATGAACCGGAACACCACACCCGTCATCCTCATACACAACAATCAGATACCCGTCCTCCCTGCGGGTCGAAAAACGAATTTCATGCAGTTCTCCTCCATGACGAATGGAATTGTCAATCAGATTCTGACAGATAAGCGGAAATAACGGATCGGCATACACCTGTACCGGCTCCATCAGGTCTGAAAGCCGGATAGTTTCAGAATGGAAGGTCTTTTGAATCTCTTCAAACTGGCCCTGGAGACTGTGCCAGATCGGTTCCCTGATCCCGATATCCTGATAGTATCTGGTAAACTCCAGTTGCCGCCGTATTTCGTCTGCAATCATCTGCTCTTTCCGGATGAGTTCGCGATGTGCCGGATCGTCAGTCATATCCTCTGAAATATCCATATACCCCATCAGCGACGTCAGATGATTGATGATGTCATGCCGTGTGATGGTGGATAGGAGGTTTAATTTCTTATTTGCAATACGAAATGCCTCTTTTGTCCGCTCAAGTTCCTTATTCTGGAGAGCAAGTTCATCTCTGAAATGGGTCATACATTCCACAACCGATCCGGCAATCAATGCTATAATGCAGAGCATGACTGCACGGAAGAC
>NZ_DAONKG010000278.1:0-2750 GCF_035406105.1 Methanospirillum sp. | reverse complement strand
CTTGGGGGTTATGTTCTGGATCCCGTGGATGACGTTTCGGCCTTAAGACACTTCAGGTTAATCTACGAGTCTTCCATGAATAGTTCCCATCTGTTTTCACCGGATTCAGACCCCAGACTCCTCAGGGTGCCGTATATCAAAGTCTTTGAATATGTTCCGGGTGCTCGGATTCCGGGAGAAGGGACAATAGTGGTTGAGATGATAACAAACACAGGCAGGGAATTTATCTATCAGCAGAAGAGTCAAAACGGTGAATTTATCGTTCCCTATTCAACGGAAGAAAATACTTTTGGGGTTAGAACTAAGGGAAAATATCACATTGTGGAAACGGGCAGGGAATTTGCTGTAAGTGAACGTGATGTCAAGTGGGGGCGACAAATTACCCAATAAAAAGATAAAAGACAAAATATTTTTCGCATATCAATCGAGGGAGAATGATTCAGGTAGTTCATCAATAGCTATCCTGTGGTGGGAAAATACCCGTACATGTTGCAGTTCCTCCTGTAAATCTCTCCAGATACCCTGAGCACAGGCGGTATGCTCCGATTACCTTTTCCGGGGATACCCCCGGTACACCGCAGGTTACGAGATGGATGTTTTTCGTTTCCCGGGTTACTTTGGTCGCATCCGAGTCCCTGTAGGGATAAACCGCGATGACACTCCTGCCATCGTCAATGACGACCTGGTTCTGACGGAGCAGGATGGGTTTTGGCATCCCTATGCCCAGAAACTCTTCCCCTTCCCGGGCAAATCTCATGGTGAGATCCCCCTCCAGCCTGTCCGCGTCAAATGCCGCAATCGGGATGCCAGTTTCGGCTGATGCAAGGTTGTACATGTTCACGACCGGGTTGATCAGGGGGAGATCCTTTCCGGACAGGATCCTCCTGACGAGTGCTTCTGATGCAGGACGTGTCTTCGTAGGGTCTACCCCGACCCTCCAGAAGAAATCCCGGTATGCCCTGAAGAGCGGGTCGTCCTTTACCTGTTCCAGGGTATAGCGGGACCGTATCCTAATTACAATCTCTTCCCTGAGTGCATCGAACCGGGGGATTTCTCCTGTATTATCGATGGACCTGATCGTCCCTTCGACAACACAGAGACCGGGAAAGGCGGCCGGTATATCCTTGTGAAAGTCCATGCATACCTTCTCTGAATTGTGCTAAAAATACTGTTCTGTTCTGATGAGTGATGATGGGGTTAGAAAATATTGATTCACCTTCCGATTCTTCACGGATTAATCAAAAATTCAGGGAACAGTTTTTTATGTTAAATTGCCCGGTCCTTTCCTCTTCTTCCAATCATGAAATCACGATGAAAGGAGCGTTATTTTTATATTGGTTATCAGATAATATAACGCCCGGAATAAAAGAGAGAGGTGCAGGGAAATGCCAACTGATCCTGTCTGTTACATGGTAGTCGACGAGGATGAAGCGACCATCCGGAGTTCATACCGTGGGCAGGAATTCTTCTTCTGCTCGGAGTTCTGCAAAAAGAAGTTTGAGGAAGATCCTGCCCGGTATGCCAGACTTGCCCGGTCACTGGATATCGGGCCTGATATCAGCTGTTAGGAATATCTCCCCCTTTTCGGGCTCTCATGGTTTGTGGGCTTCCACTTCCAGCCGGACCATCCTGACATGAACAAGGCCTTTTGAATCCGGTGGATATCGTTCAAGATACGATTCTGCAAGGTCAGAGATGAAGCGATTCCTCCCGGAAACGGGAACCCTCCCTGTATAGGGAAGCCACGTTGTCCGAATCCATCCTGAGAGCCCTTCTTTTCCTGCCTGAACCATGTCTTTTGGGATCAGTTCCGCCCTGATCGGAATGAGGCCTGCGTCCCCGAGCAGCACCCTGTACTCACCGGCCGTGAAGAAACGATAGGGGTTCGAAAAATCCATGAAATAGTCTTTCCAGGGATCTGAATGGATCATAGCGTCAGCCAGGTTCAGGATATCGCTCGCGTTCCCATGACCCCCCATCTGGAAGAAGACCCTTCCCTTGCTTTTCAGGCATCGGAAGACTCCCCGGAGCATCCTCGCATGGTCCGGAACCCAGTGAAGGGCTGCATTTGAGAATACAAGATCAAACTGGTTTATAAATGGGATATCCAGTGCGTCCATTTCAAGAAACGTGATGTTTGGATTCAGGGAGCGGGGATACTTTTCCCTGGCAAGTCTGATCATGGATGCTGAGTTATCGATAGCCGTTACACTCCCCTGCGGAACGCGGGAGGCAAGGAGGGCCGTGACTTTCCCGTCGCCGCATCCGATATCGAGAATGGATTCTGTTCCATTCAGATCAAGTTTCCCGATCATCTCCTCTGCCCACCAGTACTGGGCCCGGGAATGCGCCGCGTAATCAGCGGGATTCCACTCATATCGTTCCATGATGCGGTTCTCCAAGGGATTCGTGAACGTTTACGGAAAAAATATGCAGAGCAGGAAAGAAGAATGTTTGGACGTACGGGTTCCACCCCCCCCTCAATGACTTCCAAAAAATCCGCAGTCATCGTCAGGTTTAATCCCCGTGGGTCACAAGACGCATGCATGAATTCAACCCCTGCAGCCATCGCCGCACTGGCATCTTTCTGCATGCTTGCTTTAGTCCTTGCCGGGTGTACCGGCACCGGAATACCAGGCCCCTCCCCTCATGGTCAGACTACTGCTCCATCCGTATCGGAGACCCCTACCCCGTCCACGACTTTCCCTGCCAGTCACGGTTTTGAAAAAGATGTTGTTGAAGCGAATAAC
>NZ_DAONKG010000277.1:0-2761 GCF_035406105.1 Methanospirillum sp. | reverse complement strand
TGGTCAGGGAGAGACCATTGAGGATCTGGAGTGGTTTGATCCAAATAGTTACATATCACGACTCCTTGGGATGGGAGACCTGAAGGCCCTTGCAGAACGGGTGCAGGAGTCCATCGATGAGCAGGATATCGATGTCAATGCCATGCTCTCCGGCAAGTTCACGCTTCGGGATATGTACCGCCAGCTTGAGGCAGTCAATAAGATGGGGCCGTTAAAACAGGTCCTTTCCATGCTCCCACTTGGCGGAATGGACATTCCGACCGAAGCCCTTGATGTGACCGCATCAAAAATGAACAAGTACCGGGTGATTATGGACTCAATGACACCAATAGAGCTTGATGATCCCTCGGTTTTGAATGGATCGCGTATTCAGCGGATCGCACAGGGGGCAGGAGCCCAGCTTGAGGAAGTCCGTGAACTTATCAAGCACTATAAGATGATGAAGCGGACATTTAAGGGCCTGAAAGGCGGAGAGAAAGGAATGCAACGCCTGATGAAGAAATTTGGGAAAATGGGCTGATGACGTCGTTCCTCGTCATCGGCCATACCGCTTCTACAGATGCATCCTTCCCTCTGGATGACCTTCCCGGAATGGGCGGACGAATGGACCTCATCTCCCGTGTCATTGCATCCTCCCTTTTTTTGTCGCATGGCATCCGTACGGACACCATCTGTGATATCCTGCTTCTTGGCCCTCCCCATCCGGGTCGGATCATTCGGTTTGATGGATCTGATCTGAAAAGCCTGTCACCGGATGAACGCAATATTGCTTCCTATATCAAAAAAGCACTGGCAATTCCTGCCGGGAGAACATATCGAAAAGCCGGTCCCGGCCTTTTTACGAGGAAAGGAACCCTGGGAGATCTGATTACCGAAAAAAACTATGCCGTTCTTGATGAATCCGGGACTGATATCAGAACGGTGGCTCTGGAGGATATGCCGGATGCATTTCTCCTCTCAGACAACCGGAACTTTACTGAGGATGAACGGAGCGTTGTCAGGGATCTTCCAAAATACGCTCTTGGTCCGTCAATCGTCCATGCAGACCATGCAATTGTTCTCATCCTGAATGAAATTGACCGACGGAGGTCAGGATGGATCTGACAGAATTATACCAGAAAGTAACAGAATATGGAGATATTTGTGATCATTGTCTTGGCCGGCTGGTTGCAAAGCGATCCTTTGGTCTCTCAAATGACATGCGAGGAAAAGGAATCCGGATTGCAGCTGCTCTGACCCTGAACCAGCCATATCAGGAGCAGTCTGGGCAGTGCTGGATCTGTGGCAACTTTTTTGAGACTGTTGATCACTGGGCAGACAAAGTTATCGAGGCATTTACCGGGATCGGAGGAGAGACCTTTGTCATCGGCTCAAAAGTTCCTCCACTCATGAGCGAATCAGAAGAGATGATCTGGAGTGATCTCGGGCTCTCTGATCCTGAACCACTCAAATCGGAGATTAACCGTGAGGTTGGAAAGCGTGTTGCCGCACGATCATCACTCATTGGTGATACAAAAAACCCTGATCTGACCGCAGTCATACACATCAGTGATGGAACGGTGAAGGTCCAGATTCGTCCGCTCTTTCTGTACGGTCGGTATCTGAAATATGAACGGGGAATCCCCCAGACACACTGGGCCTGCAGAGCCTGTAAGGGCGCCGGATGTGAAGCATGTAACGGGACCGGAAAGCAGTATCATGACTCGGTCGAGGAACTCATCGGCCGACCATTACTTCCCGTTTTTAAGGCTGAACGGGTAGTGCTTCATGGCGCAGGCCGGGAGGATATTGATGCCGTCATGCTTGGGTCAGGACGACCGTTTATCCTGGAGATTGTGAACCCAAGGATTCGGGAGGCAGATCTGAAAGTCCTTGAAGATACCATCAATGCCCAGAATGAGGGCCGTATCGGCGTTACCGATCTGAGGTGGAGTGCCAGATCAGAGGTGGAAACCTTAAAGAGCCACAAGGGGCATAAAAAATACAGGATTCTGGTCGATATAGACGGTTCCGTTCCGGATACCGCCCTTCAATCAGCAGTACAGAAACTATCGGGGGCTATAATTCGTCAGCGCACGCCAACTCGTGTAGCCCACCGGAGAGCAGATAAGGTACGTGAACGGGGCGTTCTTGATATCAGATATACAGGAAAAGAGGGAAAAGACTTCGTACTTGAGGTCACCGGTGAAGCCGGCCTGTATATTAAAGAGCTGATATCCGGTGACCAGGGACGGACGACGCCTAGTCTGACAGAGGTCCTGAAAACTCCTGCACGTGTAGTACAACTTGATGTAATTCATGTGGAAGGGACAGATCAGGTGAAATCTCATGGCACTTCATAACGGTCCACGAAAAAAGACGCGGTATAAATTTAAGAAAGATCTTCGATCACGGGGTGTTCTCCCGGTAACGAGGGTCATTCAGAAGTTTGAAATTGGACAAAAGGTTCATATCGTTTGTGAGCCGAGCATTCAGAAAGGAATGCCACACCGCAGATTCCACGGCAAGACCGGTTCAGTGGTCGGTCAGCGGGGCCGTGCCTGGCTGGTAGAGATCCGTGATGGCAACAAATTCAAAACGGTTATCTCCCGGCCCCAGCACCTCCGTGCACAGCAGTTCTGATAACAGAGAGGAAGATTGGCATGAAAATTAAAGGAATTCTGCAGGAAAAAGCAATTACTCTCCCCGAGTTGAAAGAAGAGCTCCTCAATGTGGAAGCTGCACGACTTGAGAAGGGCAAAGAGATGTCTTATGAGCTTCG
>NZ_DAONKG010000276.1:0-2767 GCF_035406105.1 Methanospirillum sp. | reverse complement strand
CTTAGTTATATAGTTTACTATTATATAATTCATAATGAGATCTGACGAATGTGGGTTTTATTGTTCATTATTTTTTTTGATGCCATATCATACAGACAGGATGAGGAGTAGATAATAGAATTTCAAATACAGAGAATTACAACTCTAAAGTAATTATCAAGTTATTTTTGAGAGTTTGGTTCATGTCATACTTCACTTAAACCGATAACATATGGCGATGAAAGGAGTAAAATTTCCGGTATCATCCGTGGATGAAGTGTTTGCAGGGTTACCAAAAGGTGCTGAAAGCAATATTTCTGTTGGTGGACTCGTCATTTGTAATACCTGAGGCATGTTTGGACGGTTCATAAAACCCACCGATTTCCCAATCGAGTCTTCAGAGGCCCTTGCCACACTCATTCTGGATCGCGCCGGCCTGTAACATGGCCGAATAATCACGAATCCATCGTGTAAAAAAAAAGGAAGTCAGTTAAAAAGGGTTGATTAATCCCGACGTTCCACAATCCAGGATTCATTGTCTTCCCTGACAAAAAGAACCGGACTGTGATTAATCCTCATTGGCTGGGGGAACTTTCGAAACCGAACTTCTCCTGAGTCAATTGATCTTCCGTCAAGTGAATATACTGTGGGGATTCCCGCATCATGAATCGCAGAAATCTCTGCCTGTCCCTGCAGGGTTCTGATCTTCCCAACCTGTATATATCTCCCGTCTGATCCACTTGCTGCCAGTCCCACGGCTGCGAGAGATCCGATAATGCCGCCTTTCGTGCCATCAAGCCCAATAAGTCGTATTCCTGTGTTTGACGCCATTATCATCGCCTGATCCTGGGTGAGGACCGTTGATTTCGCCTCTTTTCCAAAGAGAATGAGGGCCGGAGTAACAGACTCATGGTCAGCCATACAGACTCCTGGATCACTCCCCTTCGCTGACCGGGATTGAACAAATTGTGCTATCTCTTCAAAAAGCATGTCTCGTTCTTCATGAGGAATTGTATGAACATGTATGACTGCGGCACTATTATGTGAGGTGTATGGAATGTCCGGGTGCACATAGAGCTGGTGCCGGGTAATAGCAAGAAGATGGTATCGGTGTTCGAGCAGACTGAACAAATCCCTGGCAAGTCTTCCGGTTCCCGGGCAGTCAGGCATATCGGTATCATCCAGTGAAATATATACGGTCATATCATATGTCCTGTCACCCGGATGCACGGGTGATAATTCTTCTTACAGGTATACTGAAAAAGGTATCATTCTTCTGATTTGAATCACTAAAAAATAGTTTAGACAAGAAAGGACCATTGATGTGGGTTCTGCTATATCAATTGGATATCAATTGATATATTCTTATTGACTCTGTTAGTAAATGTAAATAATTTTCATGTTGCCTGACGCAGTATGTATGAGGATGAGAAGTCAGAAAATGACTCTTGAGATCCATCGGGAACTGGAACATTACAATCCGATCCATTTTCCGGTATTTAAGGTTTCTTCTCACTCCTCATTTTTGTGATCTTTTTTATTTCATCAAACATGGTTGATCCGATCAGGGATGCACTCTCTTCCGGATGAAGATCAGACATGACTGCAACGATTTTTCTGGTCCCCTTGCTGGTTGTCAGTATTCCAACCCGCTCTGCTCGTGTTACCAGTTCCTGTTCTTCCATCATGGCAAAGTACGGAAGTATGTAGTAGTGCGGTACCTCGAGGTACTCGGCAAGGCGCCGGGTAGTTGGAAACCTGATATGAATCCCTTCTTTGGAGAAAGTGATTGAAATCGCGTTATCTTCGAAAAGGAAAATTTTTACTGCAGATTCAAAGAGGCCTTCGATTGAGAGCGATGGCATATAATAAGTTTTAGGGTTGGAGCTATAAAGAGTAGAGGAAAGAAATTAGTGTTTTTTCTTCTGGTCATCAGGGACAGGTTCAAGCCAGACAATTTCAGCGCCGACTTCTTTTGCAATCATTTCAAGCTCTATTTTTCTGAAATGCGTTGCAACAACCTGGATCTGTCCACCGGTAACTGCCAAAATCCGATACTTCGGGCTTTTAACTCCTGCCCCGACCTTTTGTCTTTCACGTACGAAAATTTTCATTTCTGGTCACCTCTTGGAACCAATTGGCATATGTTCAAGTGATATACCAGTTGGTTATCAACAATCTATCTATAAGATCTTCACGTATTTATATATTGTTGTGGTGATCCATGCACGAAAGACTTGAAATAGCTAATAAACTCCAGGGGGAAACTCTGGTAAGAAAGGGATTATTTGATCGATATACTGGCCGCCCCCTGATGCGTATTGTTCCTGAACTGAATGTTATTAAAATTGGCGGGCATGGGATCATAGATTATGGTCGTGATGTAGTCATTCCTCTGGTGGAGGAACTTGGAGCGCTGTCAAAAAATCATAAGTTATTACTTGTCACCGGAGGTGGTGTCAGGGTCAGGCATATCATGGATATCGGACTTGACCTTGGGATGCCAACCGGTGTACTTGCAGAGTTGACCAGCAAAATATCTGAACAAAATGCTATCATGATGGCAACCCTGCTTGCTCCCTTTAAGGCTAAAAGGATTCATACCAGCGATCTCCTTGAAATTCCGACCCTCCTTGGAATGGGCGCTCTCCCGGTTACCCATGGGACCCCTCCCTACAGTCTGTATGAGCATCCTTCGGAGCGGACCAATGGAGGTATCCCGCCACATCGGACTGATACCGGAGCATTTTTAGCTGCTGAGGTGCTCGGTGCACGAAGTTGCATTCTT
>NZ_DAONKG010000275.1:0-2783 GCF_035406105.1 Methanospirillum sp. | reverse complement strand
CTCACACCTATCTGGTGTTTCTGTTCATCATCAGAATATCACGATGCGGTCCGAAAAATCGATCAAAAACTCAACGTCACAAATGCGACCCTTGCGAAAGTCCCTTTCGATCTCGAATACTGGACCAAAGTTGCTGCCGAACAATACCCCAATGGCTTACCAAAACCCTACTCCTCCGACCCAACACAGTGGATCTTTCACGGCCACCCAGCCAACTCCGACGATCCGATTCAGGTAGCCATCGCAAAATTATTAAAATATTTATGGCCGGCAGAACTTGACCCGGAGATGGAACTCTCTGATGAACAACGGGAATGGGTCAAAAAAGCAAAAGAACTGAAACCTTATGTTGACGACGACGGTATTCTCTGCCTTCCCCCGGTGAAAGGAGAAAGAAAACTGGTCGAATATGTCAGAGCAATACTTGCCGCAGCATTTCCCGACTGGTCGGTTCAGAAGGAGCAGGAACTTCTCATCAAATCCGGGTATACCACAAAAGAGGGAGCCGTCAAAGGAGACCTGGAACAGTATCTTCGGGATGAATTTTTCACCGATCACTGTAAACTTTTCCACCAACGCCCGTTCATCTGGCAGATCTGGGATGGGAGAAAGGACGGATTCTCGGTTCTCGTCAATTATCATCTCCTTGACCGGAAAGCATTAGAAAAACTCATCTATTCATACCTTGGTGCCTGGATTAACCAACAAAAGGAAGAGGTCGCAGCAGAAAAGACAGGGGCAGAACTCCGGCTCAAGGCTGCTGAAGATTTAAAGAAAAAACTTATCCTCATCCTGGAAGGAGAGTCGCCCTATGACATATATGTGAGATGGAAACCACTTCATGAACAGCCGATCGGATGGGAACCTGATTTAAACGATGGAGTTCGTATGAATATCAGGCCGTTTGTTACGGCCGGAGTGCTCCGGAGTCAGCCGAAGATCAACTGGAACAAGGACCGGGGGAAGGATCCGGTGCCAAACTGTTCCGGGACGACTGACCGGCTCAATGATCTGCATTTTACGCTGGCGGAGAAGCTGAAGGCGAGAGAAGAAGCAAAAATTTAATCATTTGAATCATGACATTTTTTTTTGTTTCAGAGATGAGGGAGTATGTATGAATCGGGAATGGGTAACAGTACATACTCTTCTAGTCGAATAAATCGATGAATTATACTATGATTTGGCGGAGATAAAATATATGAGACGAGGGGGGAAACGAACATGAAACTAAAGCATATCCGAATAAAAGGATGGAAATCGATAGAAAAATTAGACCTTCCCATTGGACAGATCACCGTTCTGATTGGTCCTAATGGAGCAGGAAAATCTAATATCGTTTCCTTATTTGAGTTAATACATCACATACCGGAAAAAAGATTTCAATATGCAACAGTTAAAGCAGGAGGAGCCAACTCCTTATTACATCATGGAGTGAAAAAAACACACCATGCTGAAGCAGATATTTTTTTTGATCGAGTTGGGTATCTTTGTGCATGGGAACCAACTCAGGATAATAAATTAGTATTTACTCATGAACAGGTCGTAGTCCTGAAACCGGATGAAAAAACACCCCTGGTAAATTTTGTTATGACAAACAAGGAACCAGATGTTCATCAGGAAACCCATATCTTTCACGATTTTCTAGACAATGAGATAAAGGAAGCAATATTGCCGCTCATGAATGGATTACATACCTACCATTTCCATGATACGAGTACAACATCACAGGTACGATTTCCATGCCAAATTCATGAAAACAGATATCTCATGGCTGATGGAGGAAATCTTGCTGCTTATCTGTATCTCTTACATAAAAAGTATAACAGGCATTTCCTAAAAATTGAAAGTACAATTCGATATGTTGCACCGTTCTTTGAATCTTTCTCTCTCCGCCCTGATCCATTGAAAGAGGATCAGATAACATTAGAGTGGAAAGAAAAAAACTCCGAATATACATTTACCGCTCATCAATTACCCGATGGTCTCCTTCGATTTATTTGCCTGACAACTTTACTCCTTCAACCAAAAGAGATGCTTCCTCCCTTTATTATCATTGATGAACCAGAACTCGGTCTCCATCCTTTTGCAATATCATTACTCACTGACATGCTAAAGAGTGCATCAGCATTCAGCCAAATCCTCATTACCACTCAATCACCATTACTCCTGGATCAGTTTGATATTCCAGAAATCCGAATTGTTGACCGGATAGATGGATCAACCAAAATTATTACCCCGAACGAAGAGGAATTAAAGGACTGGCTGGAGGATTTTTCCGTTGGAGAACTCTGGCAAAAAAACCTTCTGGGTGGATTACCAATTCAGGGGCCTCTGTGATACAATGGGGGTGAAATTACAGATTATTGTTGAAGGCCAGACAGAGCAATTATTTGTTCAGCAAATCCTCATTCCTCACTTATATTCGAAGGGAATCAATAGTTTCTGCCATGTAATCCCTACAAAAACAACAAACAAAACATACAGAGGAGGCGTGAGTTCGTATTCAAAAATTGAGATTGAAATTAAAAGGACCTTACAAAAAAAGACTCATTATATCACAACAATGTTTGACTTTTATGCCATTCCTTCTGATACTCCAGGTAAAATGGAGGCGAAGTCTGTTGAGAATAGTTGGAAAAAAGTGCAAATTATTGAGGATTCAATTACTCATTCCATTCATAATAATCGGTTTATTCCCTATATTCAACTTCATGAATTTGAGGCACTCCTATTTTCTAATATCGATGCAATTGACGAAATTATGTCACCGGATAATGAATCAC
>NZ_DAONKG010000274.1:0-2786 GCF_035406105.1 Methanospirillum sp. | reverse complement strand
AATTTTTTGATAAATCATACATTAAACTGATTATATCGTTCTGCTCTTCAGGTGGAATCTTATAATTGGCCAATATTTTCTGTATTTGAACGCGGTCACTCTGAAAGGTCATATAATCAATACTCTTTCTTATGTAATTATATGATTCAAAATAACATCGACATGCTGTCAATGGCGGCTGTAAGGAAAGAGGTATTAAACACGAATCTACCGGAAATTTACTCATCCTCCGTGAAAGTCTCACATCTGAGAAGTAGAACATAAAATTGTACCATCACCAAATGTTGTGATTGGAATATAGGTCGATCATTTTATTATGTGTGCGATTTACATAGGTTGCAACGTATTTTGTGTAGATCATACACATATTTCTAACTTACCTCATAACAACAATACGTATTTCTAAAACATCCGAAGAATCAGAATTGTTATCAAGTGCAAAATTATCCTGCATAACTACCGGATGAGACTTCTTTCCTCTCTTTTGTATGTTTACCTGGTCAGTTTTTGGTATGATCGTAATTCCTTCTCCAGTTCCACATAGAGGGTTCACTTTCGCAGATAATACTCCATTACCAAAAAAAGTGAGTAAAAAAGAAAATACCTAATTACTGAGTAGGAGCCGTCACACAGGCCGGTTGAGCAGCCTGATAACTCTGGTTCTGCACCGGTGTTACAACCGGAGCTGCTGCAGGAGTCTGTGCCAGGACAGGGGCCTGTGCTGTTATGACCGGCACCTGAGTTGTGTTATTACCCTGGGCGACTGGCTCTACCGGAGCTGGCACTGCTGCCGGACTTCCGACAGTAAGATTGAGCTGGGTACTTGCCCCTGGCTGATATGGCGCTGACTGATCGGCATTCTGTTCATTAATTCTAAAGGTAATGGTCGGAACACCGTTTGCAAAATCATTCTCACCAGCCATGACAATGAGTCGTTCATCAAATGTTCCAAGGCCACCGAATTTTCCTGCTTCAGTAACGGTGATTTTCCCTTGCGGTGTTCCGTTCACGTATGCGGTGATAACCGTTCCGACTGGAACCGGTGTTCCCTGAATGGTTGCGGTTCCGTAAAATTCACAGGGAAGCTGGGGAGATGCAGCGGATACCAGCCCGCATACGGCGATACACATGCCAGCAATCAGAAACGCTGACATCCAGATGGAACAATTACTTGTCATAATATCAAAAAAAACAGGTGTTATTCACCTGATTTACCAGCCGGTATAATCATCCGGCAGGATTACGTTGCTGATAGTCTCTACAATATCATCGAAATACATGAAATCTGCCCGGTCATTTGATCTGAGATCAAGGTTTGTGATAGATCCGGGAGTAAACGGATAGGTGTCACTCCAGTCAGCACTGGACAGGGGATTTTTTACTTCCGCTTTATACCAGTACTCAAAGTCCTTTGGTTTTATCCAGAATGTGATCGGATCACGCTGTTCCATTGATTCATACGGAACATCAACGGTAAGCATCTCCTTTCCAGCCAGATCTCCGTACTCTCCGAATTTTTTCACTGATACCGGATTCGTCGGGTTGGAGAGATCAATTCCTTCCCTTGTTGCCATAACTCGGTCACCAACCCTGAGCGGGAATCCGTTAAATTCAGCCTTACCATAGAAGTATTGCGGTTCCCACGCGGAAGGTGCCGGAGTGGGTGTTGGTGTTGGCGGTACCGTAGGTAATGGACCTGCCCACAGGTGAACAGTCCGTGAGATGCCGCCTTCATACGGAATTTCCCTGGTCTCTCCCATGACACTGATAGTCTCATTGTTATCGATGGCTTCATTCACTACCCAAGCCTGGGTGTACCGAGGCCATCCGTCATCTTTTACCCAGAATGTGACATTTGCGTTTTCAGGAAGGCATTTTCCCTGTATTGTTAACTTATCCGCCCAGCTGCTGTTTCCACTTCCGAAATAACCGGGGCTTGTCATCGTAAACGGATTTTCCGGTCCTGAAACATCATAACCTTCGATCCGTGCTTCGATCATGCCACCAATCTTAATGTTCGGCTGACAGTTGTAACAGGTTCCATCCTCATCCAGGTATTCACTTCCATCAGTTATCCTGACATCTCCCTGAATGCTCATGGGAAGAGAGGGGATCCCTGCACAATCGGTTGGAACCGGAGTTACCGGAATTGGTGGGATTTCATTTGGCGGGTTTTTTAATACAACCAGTCTGAGTTGTGTCTCTTTCCCAGGCTGATAGGGAACAGTCCAGAGGTAGGTTCCGTCATCCTGTAAAATATATGCCCGGACCATTCTGGTCATTTCATCAGCGACCCAGAACTCAATCTCTGATCCTGCAGGTACCCCCTGAACCTGTAACTTTGGAGAGAATGTTCCTGTTTTTCCAAATACTCCTTTTGCAGTTTTTATCGGATTGTACTGTCCGGAGATATCATACCCTGGAACCCGGGCCTCTACCGTGCCACCACTCTGAATTGGTTTTCCATAAATCTCCACTGTTCCGACAAAGGTCTGGGGTACAGCAGGGACAGGAATTGGTGTCAGGGTAGGCACAGGAGTTACCGTTCCTTCTACCTGAATCAGATCTTTCCGTACTGCAGTTGAACTCTCTCCACTAGCATCTGCGATTGTCAGATTTACTGAGTATTTCCCCGGGCTCGTATAGGTATGACTCGGGTTTGCAACCATATCTCCGGTCCCGTCCCCAAAAGTCCAGGCGTACATTGTCGGATTGCCAGATGATTTATCGGTAAACTGCACTGTCAGAGGAGGTTTACCTGATGTTGGTCGGGCGGTGAAATCAGC
>NZ_DAONKG010000273.1:0-2820 GCF_035406105.1 Methanospirillum sp. | reverse complement strand
GCGATCCTGAATATGCGGTTTTTGGCTGACCTCATAAGGTCTGAACGAACGGGGGATGATAATGAACAAAAACAAAACAGAATCAATTAATGCTCTGTACAACCAGAAACAAGTATGGACCCGGTGTTCACTGACATCCTGGAACGGATCTTTGACAAACAAAAAAAGGATTTTATATCGTTCTCTTCCTTAAAAAAAACATTACCGGCATCGGCACGTTCTATCCTTCATATTGATGTGAAAAAAGCAACCCTCAAAGACCTGGAGGCACATATCACCCCATATCTCCCACCCGGCTACTCTGTTACCAAAAAAGGAAATGTCAGATATCTGCTTCGAAGACCACTTTCGGATATTCTGGTATCATATCTCAAAAACAATCCGGATTGTACCCTGAATCAGGCGAAAAACAAACTTCCATTCCAGCCAAAGGTACTGGTCGAAACCATAAATGATCTCGTCGGACAGGACATTATCCGATTACTGATTATTCAGCAGACAAAAACATTTGGAATTAAATGTAAAGTTATTACGAAAGATATCACTGCCGAATCTCATTCAAAAGAGGATTTCATACAGGCGATTCATACGGTTCTGAACGGAAAACCGTATGTGAAGATTTTTGAACTTCGCCGGTTCCTTTCCTGGCCTGCTTACGAATTTGATGCAATGCTTCAGTCACTATGGAATGCCGGGGTCATTGAATTACAGGTCAGTGATCCCTCACTTCTGACTGACGACGAACAGCGGGATTGTTACCGGGATAAGACAAACACTCTCAGGGTTCTGCTATTCTGGAGGGGAGAATGAGCTTTGCATGTAAGATATTAAAAGAAAACAACCCATTTCACTCAAACTCTCATCCTGACCCGTGGGTACCAAATTTTCCGAATATCACCTCCCTCAATGGAGACGTCTTTGATTCCATCATCAGAATAATCGGACATAATAAAACCCATCCGCATGAACCGATAGGGGTTCTGGTTAACGGTGAATCAGGATCAGGAAAGACACACATGATCGCACGGATACGTGAGTATTGTGAACATTCCGGCTTTGATGTGAAATTTGCCGCGATAAAACCAATCATAGATTATCAGGCACCATTACGAAGAGTATTAAAAGGAATCATCACAAATCTTGCTCATCCAACAGGCAATTCCCCTCATGATACCCAGATACACGGACTGGTCTTCTCTCTCATCTGGGATTTTTATACGCATAACCCGGATACCCAGACAGCGATTGAGAAATCAGAAAAAGACCGTACGCGGTTTTTTTCTGTTCTTTATCAGAACAAAGAGATACTAACAGATTTCTTTAGGAGAGTTCAGTCATGGATCCTCGCAGAGATTCCCGGATTAAACAAAATATTTGTACAGCTTCTCTTCGCGTTTTGTCATCCGGATCTTCAGCAGATTGCGTATATGCGTCTTATGGGAGAGATCTGTGATCCTGACGATGCTCGTGCACTCCATATCCCCTATCAGGAGCCATCAGACCCTGCCATGGAAGACGAAGCAAGAGATTTTCTGATATCGCTGGGTCTGATTCTCTCACGGTATGGTCAAAACCTCATTGTCTGTTTTGATCAACTGGAAAACCTGACAAATCAGGATTTAATAAAGGCATTTGACCGGATAATCTTTACCCTCATAAACGATTGTATATCAATTATTCCCTTAACCTTTACCCGGACACTCTTTTGGGATGAAAAACTCTATCCAAATCTCGATCCTTCAAGCAGGGAACGAATTGGGATGAACCAGTTTTATTTACGGGGATGCACGGATCAGGAGATCGAAGATATCATCAGGACCAGAATCCAGAGTATTCTGACAGAAAATTGGGAAACTCCATATAACTGGCTTATTACCGGGATAAAAAAGACGATTAATAAAAATCCATCCCCACGAGAGGTGATCAGATGTGCCAATGCAATCATTCTCACATGCGACTCCTCAGCACCTGTAATTCCTCAGTTGTCTCCAATGGAGATTATTCATGCTGCATATACGAATGAGCGGGATCTTATTCTCTCTGACCTTGATTCATGGCCGCCTGATTATGAAGAACTGACCGAGGCGATACATCTCTATCTGACATCACGCAGGTACGATATCAGGTATACGAAACCGGGACGAAAATCAATACTGCAAGTACATGACGGGAAATCCGGATGCTGCATTATAATCAATACGAACCAGAATCATAGCGCCATAGGATCAGCATTTGCAAAAGGGACCCGGTATTTAACAGGACATCCAGGGGCGACCTGTCTCTATCTGACTGATCCACGGTGTATCGTAACAAAACAAAACTGGAAACCTACGAACCAGAAAAAGGATGAATTCATCGCCGCCGGAGGAAAGATACTTCAACCGTCCACGAGTGATATCGCCCGGTTTTATGCGTTATATTCGCTCTCATGTAAGATTGTGGAGGGGGATATTCAGATTGATACTGGCACCGGAATACGATCGGCTACCTCTGAGGAACTGATCGCATATATCCGCGATGAAACACTGTTTCCCCCTTTATTCAGGATAGAAAAAGACAAGGAACCGCCAGCAAAAAAGAGACCATATTATACAGATGAGCAGATCCATGACACACTCTGTCAGATTCTCACCAAAAAACCGATGCACATCATGGCTGTGAATACCTTATCAGAAGAAGTCATACGAAAAGGTCTGTCAATAACCTCTGATGATCTGATTATCTGGTGCGGGAAGCATGCAGATTCCTTTGGAATCATCCAGTCACAGCAGGGGTCCATGATCATCTTCCGGGGGAGTTCTCATCCATGCTCACCGTAAC
>NZ_DAONKG010000272.1:0-2825 GCF_035406105.1 Methanospirillum sp. | reverse complement strand
ACTGCATGTACAGTTATATTTACAAAATGGAATACATCCTTTCCTCTGTCACCTCATACTTCTATCAGCTCATAAGTCCGTGATCCAAGGCCTATTTTTTCAGCATATTCAAGAATATACGCACCATTGACATAATCCCACACACCGGTAAATTTGTCCTCTCCCGGTCCGTGGTGGCAGTGGAGGGAGGAACAAGTAAGTCCTTGCTCCCGATTGATGAGGTTAAGAGCTGCAGCATCGATGGCAACAGGGTCGGATGAAACCAAAAACCCGATGTCAGGAACAATCGGCATATCACTCCAGGGAACACAGTCGCAATCAGGAGTTATGTCCATGAGAAAACTGATGTACAGGATCTTATCAGGTTTTCCTGCTACCGCCCCAAGAGCGTACTCTCCCATCCGTTCTAGAAACCGTGGCACGTCCCGTTGCCAGTTCAATGATATCGCTTTTTCAGGACAGACCTGCAGACACGCTGAGCAACCGTAACATACCGATCTGTCAACTACCGCCTTCTTACCCATACGAATTGCATTGAAGGGACACTGGGTGACACAATACCCGCATCCAACACAACGGGATTCATCAATCTCTGCCTGCATTCCCTGGTGCTGGTCACGTTTTCCAACAGGCGGAGCACAGCCCATAGCAAGGTTTTTAATCGCACCCCCAAACCCGGCAAGTGCATGGCCCTTGACATGACTCATGACAACCATCACATCAGCATCGGCGATGTCTTGTGCAATCTTAACGGTTTTAAAATGCTTTCCGTCGATCGGCACTTCCCGGTAATTATTCCCTTTCAATCCGTCGGCGATGATAACCGGGCAGTCAACAACAGCATAGGCAAACCCATGACGGATGGCTGTGGACAGATGATCTGCCGCATTATGCCTTGATCCAACATACATCGTATTTGTATCGGTCAGAAACGGTTTTCCCAAACAGTTCCGAATTTCCTCCACAACCGCCCTGACAAACACCGGTCTGATATAGGTATCATTCCCTATCTCACCAAAGTGAAGTTTAATCGCGGTCAGGTCCCCTTCTTGAATCATACCAGAAAGGCCTGCTCTCTTACACAGATTCTGAATCCTGACACTATTGTTCTCTTCAGGATTTTTAATCCGCATGCCTGAGAAAAAGACAATACTGTTTGTCATACCCGTGTGAACTTGGAACCGCCAACCATATGAATCTGCAGGAGAACTTACGGAAGAAGAAAGGTCCCGACAAGCGGGATTGTAATGAGAGATAGCAGGGTCGAGATAAATACCCCTTTTGATGCAAGCTCTGCATTCACCCCGTACTCCTCAGATAAAAGCACGGTATTGGCAGCAACAGGCATCGCTGCAAGCAGGACGGGAATGCCCAGAAGAAGTGGCTCCGTAACAAAAGGCGAGATGATCAGGTATATGATCATTGGAATCAGTAGTAGTCTGGCCCCGGAAATTATCCACACCCGCATGTCTGATATCATGGAAAAGAAGGGGAGAGGCGCTAGAAACGTTCCGATGACGATCATGGCAAGGGGTGTTGTGATCGAACCCAGGAGTGTAACTGATTCATTCAGGGGAGATGGGATGGTGATACCGGTTCCAAGAAGACACAGACCAAGGATGGAAGCGGTAAGACCGGGGGTGAGAATCCGTTTTAAATCAGGATTTCGTGCAAGGTCGGGCCGGAGTAGAAACACCCCCACGGTAAATACCAAAAACCCGAACGGGAGATTGATAAGGGTAACATAAAAGACCGATTCCTCCCCGAACATTGCAGATGCAACCGGATAGCCCATAAACCCTAAATTTGAGAAAATGAGCATGAACCGCAGGACACCAGTCTCAAAGGCAGATCCCTTCAAGAACGCCGGGATGATAATGGCACAGAGAAAGGAGACAAGATACACCACAATCTCAACAATCACAATGATCTCCATGTTATGTACAAGACCACTCGAGAGGGGGACCTGCATACTCTCAAGGATAAGACAGGGGATGGCCACATTAACCAGCAATGATGAGAGACCTGATGCCCCGCTGCGGGTGATATACCCCATCCGAAATGCAAAAAATCCCACCCCGATCAGGATAAAAAGGGTAAAAATACTGGTTGCAACCGGAAGAAAGTCCATTTGATGTAACCTTTTGTGTTAATCATTCAGGAGATGGCGGCATCAATATTCCTCTTCTGGACAGGTGAGCACGGAGACAGATCAGGAAATACCGGAAGAAGGTATATATTCATGTTCCAATGCAATAGGTTGAGGGGTACTCATGCTAGAATTCATCCTTCCCGGTATCGTTATCCTTGTCCTGATAGCACTTGTTATCTGGTTTGTATCACTTTATAACCGTTTTTACGCACTTAAAAATTCCTATGAAGCAACGTTGGGCCAGATTAAGGTAGCCCTGAAAAAGCGTCTTGACATGATTGATCAGCTGCTCGGTGCAGTCAAAAGTTATGCTGCCTTTGAAAAGGAGACATTTGAACGGGTAACCGCCATGCGGGCCTCGGTCGGATCGGCAGGGGCTGCTGATATCGCCGGACTTGAAGCAGAATCCCGGACGATCCTGGGAAGGCTGCTTGCAGTCATGGAAAATTATCCTGATCTGAAGACCCAGGCCACCGTTTCAGATCTGATGGGTGCGGTAAAAAGTGTTGAAGATGAGATCGCTCGTCAGCGGTATACCTGTAATAACATTGCCGAACAGTTTAACACCATGGTCGATACGATCCCTTCAAACCTGGTCGCACGGTTATCAGGCCTTACAAAACTGCAGTATCTTGAATTTGAGGAAGAGATCACCAAAAGGCCGGAGATCTCA
>NZ_DAONKG010000271.1:0-2868 GCF_035406105.1 Methanospirillum sp. | reverse complement strand
ACCTGCCTTCTGTGCAGCCTGCTCAATCGCTGCACAGCCTCCAAGAACAATCAGGTCAGCAAGTGATACCCTCTTACCTCCTGGTGCCGTGCGGTTGAAATCGCTCTGAATTTCTTCAAGAATCTTCAGAACCTTTGTCAGCTGCTCTGGCTCATTCACCTCCCAGTCCTTTTGAGGAGCGAGTCGGATCCGTGCACCGTTCGCCCCTCCACGTTTGTCAGAGCCACGGAATGTGGAGGCAGATGACCATGCGGTGTATACCAGCCGGGAGATGGACAGACCAGATGCCAGTATTCTATTCTTCAGGAGGACTATGTCCTGGTCATCAATCAGCGGGTGGTCAACAGCGGGAATGGGGTCCTGCCAGATGAGATCCTCATCCGGAACCTCTGGGCCGAGATACCGTGTCTTCGGGCCCATATCACGATGTGTCAGTTTGAACCAGGCACGGGCGAATGCATCAGTAAATGCATCCGGTTGCTCAAGGAATCGCCGTGCGATCTTTTCATAATCAGGATCGTACCGTAAGGCAAGATCAGTGGTAAGCATCCCTGGTGGATGTCTTTGTGTGGGATCATGAGCATCAGGCACGGCGTCGGGTCCGACCCCGCCTTTTGGGTGCCACTGGTATGCCCCTGCAGGGCTTTTGGTCAGTTCCCATTCATACCGGAAGAGATTTTTCAAAAAAAGCAGACTCCATCGTGTTGGCGTTTGTGTCCAGGTAATCTCAATACCGCTCGTGATCGTATCTTTTCCTTTCCCGGTTCCGTACCTGTTCTTCCAGCCCAGTCCCTGTTCCTCTATACCGGCAGCCTCAGGTTCAGGTCCGAGGTACGACGCAGGAGCAGCTCCGTGTGTCTTGCCAAAACTATGCCCCCCGGCGATAAGTGCAACCGTCTCCTCGTCGTTCATTGCCATTCTGCCGAAAACCTCGCGTATGTCACGGGCTGCTGCAATTGGATCCGGATTTCCGTTTGGACCTTCTGGGTTGACGTATATGAGCCCCATCTGTACAGCAGCAAGGGGTTTTTCCAGCTCCCGGTCACCGGTATACCGCTGATCTCCAAGCCATGTGTCCTCTGATCCCCAGTATATGTCTTCAGGTGGTTCCCAGGCATCCTCACGTCCGCCTCCAAAGCCGAACGTTTTAAATCCCATTGATTCCAGGGCAACATTGCCGGCAAGAATCATAAGATCAGCCCAGGAGATCTTCTTCCCGTACTTTTGCTTCACTGGCCAGAGGAGGCGCCGTGCCTTGTCAAGATTCACATTGTCCGGCCAACTGTTCAGCGGAGGAAACCGTTGCAGCCCCCCGCTGGCCCCTCCCCGGCCATCAAAAGTCCGGTAGGTTCCAGCACTATGCCATGCCATACGGATGAATAGCGGCCCGTAATGACCAAAATCTGCAGGCCACCATTCCTGCGTGCGGGTCATGAGATCCTGCAGATCCTTTTTGACCGCTGCAAGGTCAAGTTTTTTAAATTCATCACGATAATTGAAGGATTCACCATAGGGGTTTGAGAGGAGAGAGTTCTGGGAAAGGATCCGAAGGTTTAGCTGGTCCGGCCACCAGTCATGGTTTTTTCTCCCTTTTTTGGGGTCATGCATGGTTATTCTGTCCTTTTCAGGGTTTTTCTCAATGTCAGTCATACTGTTCTCATCCTGCAATGGACTGACTTCTCACCTTGTATGCTATAAATATTCCTTAGATCTGTGAACGTGTATGCCTGCACCATTGACGCTGCAAACAGGATACCTACACGTTATGTGAACGGAATGGATTATGTCCTGAACATCAAATATTCGCCGGCAACACCAGGCAGCCATCACATATCTCGTATATCAGTTCAGTGTTTTAAATAAAAATCTCTGAATGCTTTTTCATGTATTCACCATCAGATAGAGCAATTCATGTATAAAATGAAGCCCAATGCATGGGAGCGAATTATTCCATTATGAGATCAATTACTACATATTCCGGTGAATTCCTCATGTCTCCCCGGAATGATTTTGCTTTCCGGTTACTCTTTGGAGATCCGAATAACTCTGACATCCTCCGTGATCTCCTGAATGCTATCCTTCCGGATCATTTTCAGAGTGTTATGTGCACCGATCCACATCTCCTCGTACCTGATACGAAAAAGGAGTGCATTCTGGACATCAAGGCATTATCAGATTCCGGAGTTCATGTTGACATTGAGATGCAGGTGCTCAATCTCAAATCAATGGAGAAACGGAGTCTCTTTTACTGGGCAAAAATGTATCTTGACCAACTCGATAGAGGTCATAGGTATCATGAGCTGAAACGCACCATCGTGATAAACATCCTGGATTATATGCTGATGCCTGTAGATGATCTTCATACCTGCTTTCAGGCATATGACAAAACCCACGATATCCTTATGAGTGATGTCTTTGAAATTCATTTTCTTGAGCTCCCAAAGGTTCATAGGTGCAAGGTACCATATGAAGGTACAGATCTCCTGTCATGGCTTACATTTTTGAGTGCATATACGGAGGAGGAGATAATTATGGCAGCTGAAGGCAAACCCGCAATACAAAAAGCATATCACAATCTTCAGATTATGAGTCTTGATGAAGAAAACAGGCGGCTCTATGAAGCAAGAGAGATGTTTCTTCATGATCAGGCTACACGTATGTATGAAGCGAGAGAGGAGGGACTCGAAGAGGGGATGAAGAAAGGAAGGGAAGAGGGGATGAAGAAGGGAAGGGAAGAAGAAAGAAAAGATGTCGCAAAAAACATGCTTTCCCTGGGTATTGATGATGAACTGATAATCAAAGCAACCGGTCTTGATCAATCAACCATCGATAAACTGAAAAAATCCCTCTCGCTCCCGACCCAATAAC
>NZ_DAONKG010000270.1:0-2931 GCF_035406105.1 Methanospirillum sp. | reverse complement strand
TTCCAATTGGGATAGTTGGAAAATTGTAAGAACATCCGATGGAGAAAAATACGATACCGGTATAGTATACTAGATACCAATGCGGAAAACCCGGAACACATCAGGATACGAGATACACTCATCCAACCGTTTATATAGTATCCTTCGGCCGTCGCTCTGATATCATGAACAATTCTTTTCATAGTGAACAATCACCGGATGAAACCCGTTCGTATGATGAAATTCTGTCTGAATATTACTCATGGCAGAATGCGGTAAAAATTATTCACAAAGGTGCCGGGTGTCCTCTCTGTGGGAGAAGAGACAGGCTCATCGGGATAACACAAAAGACCGGGATCTGTATATCCTGCACGGAGCGGATGGAGTCATATAAACAGTGGATAGAGGATCAGATTATTCGAAAGACTCTCAGGCTGGAGAATATCAGTTCTCAGGAGATTCCTTTTTTAATATCCCTTTCTGATCAGGACAAATACGCACTTCTTTTCCGGCTCATTCAAAACCAGACCGTGACAGGTCAGAAGAATGCACTCGGACTGGTCAGGTCATGGATTGATCTCCTCCAGATTGAGACCGATACCGATTATTTCTTAGAGGTCTTTTACCCCGTTTATCTCAAAGAATTCACGACAAAACCCGGTCTTTTACCAGAGTGGTGCGCAGAGATTCCCATAGGTCTTCGGGATATCAGAAAACCCGGCGAGATGATCTTTTATATTGACCAGATGGTTGTCTATGACCAGAAGGAAGTGCACATCAGGAAAAAAACCGGAAAATTGTTCACTCTGACCTGGGGGCGGGACCGTATTTACTCTCATGCCAAAGCCGGTGAAGAGACTGACTGGGATTTTTTTGAGGTATATCAGGGTACAGTGGTGATATCTTCCGACCGGATAATCCCGATGCAGGCTGATGGGACCAGTCCGTTCGTCTTTCTGAATGCACGAATAAAAAAACTTACTCTGATTCCACTTGGAATCGATATCATCCTTGACGGACATGACCGGCCATATCGCATTACCGGGCTGAACGAGGCGCGGGCAGGCAACATCAGATTCTGCATGGAGCACCTGGTGAAAAAAGGAACGGGTATTGAGCGGGCAACCAACCAGGAATAAGGCATATGTAAAGCGGACAATATCAGATTTTTTTTCTCGCCTGCAGAACACCGACTGAACCTTCCCGCACCGACAACAGTATTCAGGGTTTGATTATCCTGAACGGGGGAATATCCTCCATCAAAATAGGTATGAAAACTGGTTGCAACCGGTTGCAACTGTTCATTTCAGGTATTTCGCCACGAGACCAGTGCTGAGCAGTAATCTTAGAAGATAAACTTTCTTCTCTTTGAACTGGTAACAACAGATCCACCTATCAGTAATGCACAAATCATGGGCCATTATCTGCTAATTTTGTAAAATAGAAATTATTTACCATAGAAATTATTTTCAGACTGATTTTAAGCGGTTTTATCTACAGACCTTATACACTGTTTCATTCAATACTGATGTGTCACGGGGAGACCGAGCAGCAGAGATGTCCAGGCATACATGGTCTGGATCATCTGTGCTCCCCTTTCCGGTGAGAAGAGGTATCTGAACAATGCATGTCCTCCTACAATGCAATACTCCCTGCCTTCTCATCTGCCGGAAAGGAAACCCGGGTATCTGCCCGTACCTCTCCCGAAGAGTAATGTCCACAGGAACCGAAAGAAAACCCCATTGGCCTGGCAGGGTGTCAGGCCTTCCTCCTACAATCCGGGTATTTCTGAACGCTCCACACCTACTATCACCGAGGTTGAAAAAAATGATTCCAAAAAGCAGATTCAGCACGAAGTACAATGAAAACCAGATCACCCTGATCAATTATCTCAAGTCCCAGCTTCATAATGGAAGATGTTTTCTCAAGTCCAAATATATAGCAAAAGAACTTGGCTTATCGTCCAAAGAGGTCGGAACCAACATGGCAATCCTCTCAGAGATTTGCCCTGAGTTTACTATAGAGCGATATAGTTACTCAAACAGTACAACCTGGCTTGTTACCCCAGGAAATACACAGGGTTTCCAGAGAAAAATGGACTATCCGGTTGCATCAGTCTGAGTGCAGCATCCTGCTTAATCCCCCCATATCCTTTTTTACGAATTCTGACCTGTCTCGTCCGGGTAATTGCATAATCCTTGAGAGATAGATACCTGATTCTACCAGCATGTTTTCTATGGGTCAGGACCAATACCATGTATGATTATTCATGAAGATATCAGGAAAGCTTTTCCCGGCATTTTTGTCTTTGAAGGTGATATTGGACCATTATCGCTTACTGACAAAAATCCCCATCTTGAACAATTAAAAGAGGAAGTCATTACTGAAACAAAGAACCGGTTTACTCTTGAACAGGTGAAAGATGACCCGCTTTTCAGGGCATACCGCGATTTCTTCTGGAGCGTCGGAGTTGACCCGACAAAGACCAGACCTGCGTCTGAAGCACTGGTTAGAAGAATTCTTGCCGGAAAACCGCTGCCTTCTATCAATACCGCCGTTGATGCATATAATCTGGCTTCAGTCAGGACCGGAGTTCCCATTGGTGCTTTTGATGCGGATCTCCTTGTGGGAGAGATTACAATGCGGTTTGCGCAGGAAGGAGAGAAGTTTCTGGGGATAGGAATGGAAAGACCCCTCACCCTGCAAAGAAACCAGGTTATCCTCACCGATGAGAACGAGATCATTGCAGTGTATCCATACCGGGACTCGGATGGAACGAAGATAACACAAGATACGAAAAAGATACATATCGTATCATGTGGTGTCCCAAAAATTGAGCCACAGACCGTGATGGCGGCATATGAATTGGCTGCAGAGTATTTGAAAGAGTATAATGCGGGGAGATGATTCGATACGTGCGGATACCATCAGGATCATACTCACAGGTTCCCG
>NZ_DAONKG010000269.1:0-2935 GCF_035406105.1 Methanospirillum sp. | reverse complement strand
GCGCTCGCAGATATCGCTATATATCCAATAAAACCAGAGGAAATTGACCCTTCTATGCAGTATGAAGAGGTTATCGGAGCATTCCAGCAGACCCTGTATACTCTGAAGGATGGGATTGTTGTAAGCAGGGACGGGGAGGTTATCAGGGGTGTGCCGAACCGTACCTTCTGGTCCCATGCCGAGCTTCCGGATGATATGGATGTCATGAAAAGCCCGCGGTTTGTGGAGAAGTTTTCACGGTTTTACTCAGTCGATCTGGAGAATTACCTGGTACAGGATGAGTACGTGCAGCGAGGTGTTGCGATAAACACCAGGACTGCATAACCATTATGTAATGTCACGGTTGATCATCATTTTCACCAAATGAAGAACTTTGGAGTAACTGTTGTGCCGGATGAATCATTATGATGCAGGTCACCCTTACGATGAAACCCCGTGCAAAGCCTTTCCTGCCCATTGAAGCAGAGATGATCATTCCGATGAATTTTATCGGAAACCGTGAACTGTTTGTCTGGGAAGGGAATAAGAAACGCCGTCTTGAAGAAGTTTTCACTGTCAGAAAAGAGGGGAATGTGAACTCACCAGAGAACATCGTTGTTATTCTCAGGGGAGATACAAGCCGGGTCAAGCGAGTTGGAGAATACATGTCATCTGGAACAATCATCATCGAAGGTGACATCGGGATGCATTGTGGAAATTTCATGCGGGGCGGAAATATTGTCATTCATGGGAATGCCGACGGGTGGCTAGGGCGTGAGATGCGTGCCGGATCCATCCTCTGCCACGGGAACGCCGGTGATTACTGTGGTTCAGGATACCGGGGTGAGAAACGAGGTATGAGAGGCGGTAAAATCGAAGTCATGGGTAATGCCGGCGATTATCTGGGAGAGTACCTGACAGGAGGAGAGATCCATGTGCATGGGAATGCAGGGATGTTTGCCGGGGCAGAGATGCGAGGAGGTATGCTGATTATCGACGGTGATGTCAGGATTCCGGCAGCAAATATGTCAAAGGGAACCTGTATTGTGGGAGGAACCGTGATTGATATGCTGCCAACTTTTGAGAGAATAGGGGAGAAGGAAGGCATGGTAGTATATCACGGTGATATTGCAAACAAAGGAAAGGGAGAGCTGATGGTAAAAAAGTAATAAGTACAGCTCTTGAATGATTCAATACCAAAGAATGACAAAAATGTTCCTTTGTTTGTATTCAGATCTTTTGAAATGATGAAACGGAGAGTGAATATTTGAATATTACAGTTATTGGTGGGGGGTATGTTGGCCTCGTCACCGCTTCATGTTTTGCTTATCTTGGGCACACTGTTCGTATAGTTGAGATTGACACTGGGAAAGCAGATCTCATTAATCAGGGAGTACCACCCATCTATGAAGATAAACTGGAGGAGATTCTTCGGCAGATATCAGGAAAAAATCTCTCTGCACAGTCCCATTACGAGGGGATAGAGGATGCTGATATCATTCTGATATGTGTTGGGACACCTCCACAGGATGATGGATCTGCAGATCTCAGATATATCACAGGTGCTTCAGAATCCATTGGATATGCCCTGAAGGGATCAACAAAATATCATGTGATTACCGTCAAAAGTACTGTTCCGCCTGGAACCACAGAATCAGTGGTCATCCCGGCTGTGATGAAACCTCTGGGAGATATATCAGATACAGTCGGTTTTTGTATGAACCCGGAATTCCTCCGGGAAGGAAGAGCGATTGATGACTTTTTGCATCCTGACCGTATTGTCATCGGGGGAACATCTCAAAAAGCGATAGAGGTTGTCCAAAAAGCTTATGAAAAACTGGATGCACCAGTCATCACGACCTCTCTGAAAGCGGCTGAGATGATCAAATATACTTCGAATGCATTTCTGGCAACCAAGATCTCGTTCTCGAATGAGATCGGAAATATCTGTAAAAAACTTGGGATAGATGTGTATGAAGTCATGAAAGGCGTTGGGTATGATCACCGGATCAACCCGTATTTTTTAAATGCAGGGCTCGGATTTGGAGGAAGTTGTTTTCCAAAGGATGTCATGGCTCTTATCAGGCTTGCAGAAAGGTATGGCGAAGAGCCGGTTCTGCTCAAATCGGTGATTGAGGTGAACGAACAACAGCCAGGCAGGATTATCCAGCTTCTTCGAACGCGTATTGGCGATCTCAAAGAGAAGAAAATTGCCGTCCTTGGTCTTGCATTTAAGGACAACACGGATGATGTCCGGGATTCACGCTCCATTCCGGTCATTTCGGAGTTATTGGAACAGGGGGCAATTATCTCTGCATTTGATCCTATGGCTGCCGACTCCATGAAAAAGATATTTCCATCTCTTAGCTATTACACGAATGCTGGAGATGCCCTTGAGGGGGCCGATGCATGCCTTGTTCTGACCGAGTGGCCTGAATTTTCCAAACTGGGCTCTGAATTTGCCAGGATGAAGAATCAGGTAATTATTGAAGGGCGAAAGATATTATCCTGTTCTGGTATCGAAGGAGTCTGCTGGTAATATGGCTGATGTGGTCAGAAAAGTAGTCATCCCTGCAGCAGGTCTTGGGACCAGATTTCTTCCGATTACAAAGGCTCAGCCAAAAGAGATGTTACCGGTTGTTGACAAGCCGGTCATTCAGTATGTGGTTGAGGAAGCAGTTGCCTCAGGGATTGATGACATCATTATCATTACCGGTAGGAACAAACGGGCCATTGAGGATCATTTTGACCGGTGTATCGAACTTGAGGATAAAATATCATCTCATACGGGATCAGGTTCACATACCTATATTGATATGAGTGATATCCCGAATATTCACTATATAAGACAGCGTGAGCCAAAGGGACTTGGAGATGCCATACTGCTCACAGAAAAACACTGTAATGACGAACCGTTTGTGGTCCTGCTTGGGGACACTATTACGATTGCACCCAA
>NZ_DAONKG010000268.1:0-2970 GCF_035406105.1 Methanospirillum sp. | reverse complement strand
AGGGGGGAAAGGAACGGACCATGAAATTTTTCCCTGACTTTTATCTTCTTTGTGAGATTTAAAAAGCCCCATGATCATCCTCGGATTATATGCAGATATGATATCAATTAATTGTAATGAGTGTTAGAACAAAAAGATTATCTCTATTAATGTCTGGATTTAAAAAACCGGACAGAAAGAGATGTCCGACCCTCAGGATGGCAGGGGTGATCGACCGGGCCGGACTGGTATCGGTGATACCAGTATATCTTGATCATGATTTTCTATAAGGTTACTGGTATGCCGGGCACATTTGCCGGGCATAATGATGACAGAAATCAAAACCTCTCTGGAGCAATAATTTATTCAGAGTGCGATTTTGATGTTCCCGGCGATATTTTTATCAAACGGAAATGATAATAGGTTAAGGCAGTTGTGCCGAGGTAGTCTAGTCCGGGAAGGCGGTGGTCTCGAAAACCACTGGTGGTAACACCTCGGGAGTTCAAATCTCCCCTTCGGCGTTCATTTTTAAGATAATAATTTTTATATATAAAAACCCATATGGTATATCACGATGGGTTGGGCACATGAAACTGGATATTAATTCAGGAATTACGTGGATAATCTTCTTATCTCTCTTTGCATCCACTGGTTTATCTGCCGGAGAAATCCCTCCGATTAGCGTACAAAATGCACATTCAGTAATTATTGCTGATTTCTCTGCTGATAACCAACAGGGAAATGCACCATTCACGGTCACATTTACTGATCTCTCCACCGGGCTGCGGGACCATTATGAATGGGCATTTGGTGACGGAGAACGTTCATTTGAACAAAATCCGGTCCATACCTATTATGAGCCGGGAGTATACACGGTGTCTCTCGCCGTCTCCGGAACCGCAGGATCAGATAAAAAAACGAGAATTGGATATATTTCAGTATTAGAAGCAGAATCAGATAATGCCGCATCTCCTAAGATGAGAACGGGGGAGCGCATGGATAAAAATGGTTCAGTTGTATCGGTACAGAATGGAGATATAACTCCTGTTGGAGAAAGCATTTCTGTAGAAGCGGTTACTGAACCAGTACCAAAGACCACTGAACCAGTATCCTCCTCTCAGACTTTTCCCAAACCTCCAGTAACAGAACCACCGGCATCTCCGGTTCATGCTGAATTTTCAGTTACTGATTCAGTCGGACTGGCTCCCCTGAAAGTGACTTTTACTGACCAGTCTGCCGGACCAGTGACGTCATGGCTGTGGGATTTTGGTGATGGAACAACATCTGCTGCAACATCTCCTATTCACATATTTCAAAACCCTGGCGTGTATGATATCACTTTATCCGTTGAGGGTCAGGGAAGTTCTAATAGCACCAAAAAAACCGGGGCTGTACAGGTAATTGCTCCTGTTGTATCTGCATTTATTGCAAGCCCGTGTGAAGGGACAACTCCACTTGAAGTACGATTTGAGGAGCAATCAACCGGTACAATTCTAAAACGGGAATGGTCATTCGGGGATGGCATTTACTCAGAACTGGAAAATCCTGTTCATGTTTACGAAAAACCTGGTACGTATGATGTATCATTAAAAGTAACCGGTACACACAATGAAGACCTTCTGACCAGACCATCATATATACTCGTTCATCCGGATCTTCCACCTCCAACAAAGCTCCCAACTCCTGATCCAACTCCTTTTATCCCAGTTCCAGAACCAGTTCTGCCCAAAGCCGTGGATGAAGCAATCCCTGTCCTGACAGAATCAAAAAATATAAATCCTGAACCTGTATCATCCCCGATAGAACCTACAAAATCAGTACCTGAAATTGAGGAAGTGTCACCTTCCGAGCCGGAAAAACCTGTATCTGTCCCTCCTGTAGTGGATTTTATTCTATCACCCGATTCAGGAACCGCTCCTTTAACTATTCAATGCACTGATACCTCTACCGGCGTATTTGAATCAATATTCTGGGACTTTGGAGATGGATCAAATACAAGTGAGACAAATCCGATCCATGTCTATGAGATCCCTGGGGAGTATACAATAACCCTGACCAGATCCAGTCCCGGATACCCTGAAGAATTTACAAAAAGCGCAGTTATTCGGGTACAGGCTCCACCAGAACCCCCAGTTGCACAGTTTACTATCAGCAGCACGGAAGGAACCGCACCTTTTGCTATTGCGTGTACTGATCAGTCGGAGGGTGATATTACCGAACGGATTTGGGACTTTGGTGATGGTAAGGTAATCAGAGGAAAAAATCCAACCCATACCTATGTTCTCCCCGGTCAGTACTCCATCACCCTGACCGTTCGAGGCCCAGGTGGAAAGGATGAACTCCGAAAGAATTCAGTAATTACGGTACTTCCATCTCCGGAAAAACTTACAGCATTATTCTCTGCTGATCCTGTCCGCGGGAATGCCCCCTTATCTGTCATCTTTCATGATTCATCTACAGGAATCATATCTGCATGGGATTGGGATTTTGGTGATGGAACCGTATCCCATGAACAGAATCCGACTCATGTATATTCACAACCAGGCACATATTCAGTTAAACTTGTTGTTACAGGACCTGATGGCAGTTCTGAAAAATTTGATGAGAACCTGATTGTAGTTGATACCCCGGTTGAACCAGTACGTGCTGCATTTTCCGTGTACCCGATTTCAGGTGATGCACCTCTGACCATATCATGTACTGATAAGACCATGGGTGACGCAGACACTTGGAACTGGTCGTTTGGTGATGGTGGTTTTTCATCTGAGAAAAATCCGAACCATACCTACAATCAGCCAGGGATTTATACCGTCAGTCTTGAGGCATGCGGCCCAGGTGGAAAGGATAGTGTCGTGAAGAATGATTTGATATCAGTTCTTGGATCCGGCATTTCTCCAGAACTTATTATTACCGCAGAACCTGCCCATGGTACAGCGCCTCTTACAGTTACATTTGAAAAAACCAACGTGCCTCATGCTGTCAGTACATTGT
>NZ_DAONKG010000267.1:0-2985 GCF_035406105.1 Methanospirillum sp. | reverse complement strand
TGAGAGTTTGACTGAAGCCGATTTAAGGCCAGGAAGATCAATATTTTCTGCACTGGAGCCAAAGGATTGCAAATCTGATTTAAACACTTTAGAGGATTCATACATAGTCGATAAGAAATCATAATCATCATTTGCAGATGCAACAGAAGCCAGGATTCCAATTAATAAAATTGAAATCAAAAAACTTTTTAGAAGTTTCATAGTATTATTTCTGCACCACAGTATAAAATAGATTTCAACTGTAGATTAAATTTAAATAGTAAAATATTGATGATTACTAGGAAAATATTTAGGATATTTTCTCAAATCTGTACTTATTTAGATTTTTCTTTGTAAATGTGGCTTTTTGTTAGTTTCAATAAGTATGATATAGTGTCTTCACTCACTCAATGTGACCAAAACCGCTCATTCCTTTTTGATCCGTCTGCGACCCGGATTTCAACCCCCAATTGAAGCCATCTCTCAAAACTTCCCCATCCTGTGATTCTTTTCCACTATATTCACGTACGGACTTTGTGAGCTGTCCGTCAGGAACAGCACATGTCAATGTATTCTCATAATGATTTGACCAATTCGAAAAGAGGTATTTATAGTACGCGCTGCATTCGTACTATCATCCCCTGATCCCCCGTTTCCATCCCCTCAAACCAAAGTCCATATCGATCCCGTTTCTACCGCAATTCCGGTGCCCTGACCCGCACTCATCATCTCACCATCCCCAAAATAAAAACACCCCACAAATCCTGATATCTCCGCACACAATCACAGTATCTCAATCCTCTCACTATCCCCTGCATACCAGTCAGTATGCTTCATAAATCCCGCGTCATCAGCCCAGTGTCAGATCCCACATCTGACACAACATCAGGTGACGACGATATCAGCATGAATAATGTGAGCCGTATTCAGAAACCCTCCCCGATTATCCGCTATTCTCATCATATTATTCAGGTTCACCCTCGTGACCGGACAATGTATCTAAAACCCCCCTCATTTCGGTATCTATTAATAGATCCCGGATGGATCTTCTTCTCCCATTTTGACTTGAAAATCGCAAAATCAATCCAAATGGGACTGTTCCAAAAAAAGGAGCATCGTACTATGAGGTCGAAAAAAACATATCTTAGCCTGCTCTTCCGGGCATCGCCATCGGATGATCGGCCCCGGCAAAAGCATACCAGTCACAATCAGACACAGAATGAATCCCCCAGCCATGAAAAAGCCGGCCAGCCATTCACAGATGGGGTTCTTTCTATCTTTCCTTTCAGACGGCAAAAAAGTACCCTGTTCTGTCATTTCAGGACTCTTCCCACACAACCCGGCCACGGACAGGAAAAAAACCACGACCACACTGACGGGGAACTGCAAAAGAGGGCTTTAAACCGGAAGTTCAAATCTCCGGAAGGGATTCGAACCAGGATCGGCATCACTTTGGATCTCCGCAGATTGCATCCGAATCAGAACACTCATCCGGGCAGAGAGGCGGTACATGTCTGACATCCCGGATTATACCACCTGCCGGACCACCCCTCACGCAGCACGACGGCTCCTTCTGGAGCGAGGATATACCGCAGTCCGGGTCGTACCCTCCGCCCTTCCTGTTGACATCATTGCCTGGAAAAACAGGCATGAAATCCTCCTCATCAAAGTAAAATCCCTCAGAAGACCGATCAAAAAAGAACACCTTATCCGTGAGATGGCCCCGCTCGTTCAGATGGCAGCATCAGACACCTGTCCGGGAACCATCCAGCTCTGGATCAGGCGGGCAGCCGTCTGGCACCGGTACCATGTCATGCCTGGCGGATATGCAGCCATCAAGGAGGGAATTCATGGCACCTGACCGGAGATCAGAGATCCTGAAAACCCTTCACCTCATCTCCTCCCCTGGCAGCATCGTGGAAGTCAGAATCATCACAAACGACGGAATCGGTTCAGGATACTTTGACAACTTTGAAAAACTCGCAGACCAGGTCTGTATCCTGGACGACAATCCGCAGATCCGGGGTATCTACATCACCTTAAACGAAGTAAACCCGGCACTGCTTGCACGGCGTGCGAACCGGATCATCATGCGGCTCTCAAAAAAGGATGCCACAACCGCCGACAAGGACATCATCAGACGGCACTGGCTCCCCATTGACATTGATCCAATCCGCCCGTCCGGCGTCTCATCATCAGACGAGGAACACCGGTATGCTCTGGCCAAAGCAGAGGAGATATCCGCATATCTTCAGTCAGTCGGATGGCCGGACCCCCTCATCGCCGACTCAGGAAACGGGGCCCATCTGTTCTACCGCATCGATCTCCCAAACGATGAGGCTGCCGGTGAACTGGTGAAAAACTGTCTGCATGCACTCGCTGCCCGGTTCTCTGACGACATCTGCACCATTGATACCGCAAACCACAATGCAGCCCGGATATGGAAACTCTACGGCACCATGGCACGCAAAGGGGACAATACCCCGCCCCGTTCGCACCGTGCTGCAAAACTGATCAGGGAACCGGCATCCCTGTCACTGACCGGCCGTGACCAGCTTGCAACCCTTGCATCCCTTTACCCCGCCGAGCCTAACCCCCGGACGGGAGAGCAGCATACAGCAAAAACCCGGTCTGATACCCCGCCCGACCTTGCCACCTGGCTCTCCGGCCATACCATCGGATACACGCAGAAACCATACGGCGACGGCACCCTCTTTATCCTTGATCAGTGTCCGTTTTCCGATGCACACCAGGACGGGGCATATGCCATACAGTTTGCATCAGGCGCCATCTTTGCCGGCTGTCATCACACCAGTTGTGGCGGCGGAATCCAGCGGTGGAAAGACCTGAAACAGAAATATGAAGGCAGAAACGAATCAGAAGACCGGCTCTCGCGAATGTATAAAACCCATGCACGGAGACGATATCTCGCCGGACAGGGCCTGACGGACGATCCGGGATCTGAACACCTGCATGCACATACCCGGACCGAGCCGGAGGTCACCG
>NZ_DAONKG010000266.1:0-2988 GCF_035406105.1 Methanospirillum sp. | reverse complement strand
TCTCCCTCGAATTTGGTCTTCAGTGCTTTGAGGAAAAGTTTCTGGGCTCTCTCGATTTTTGCCATATTTTGTACCTCCTTACTCCACCGGCATGAATCCGTACTTTGTTCTCAGGGAGTGAATCCGCTGGACATATTCAATGTATTCTCCATCAGATCTGAATGGAGTACCAACAAGGGAGTGGAACATCGTCGTATTTGCTTTCAGCCAGGCATCATCCATTGGCTTGCCGACATCGACTTTCTTGTCGAGCGGAACACCAATCTGGTCCTTTACATACTTTACAGTGCCACCTTCGAGGATGCACCGCTGCAGCATGTCGAACATCATTCCATCTTCTGCAAGACGGAGTGAGTGACCGTGCACAGTTGCACCACGAATACCGACACGTGCCGGGTCGAAGAGATTGGTGTTGATCAGATCTGCGGCGATTTTTTCAAGGTCACGCTCACGGCACTCAACGATCTGACGGCCGGACAGAGTTCCCGAGTCAATACCACGGTACCGGTACATCTCGGTGTAGGTTCTCTGATACGGCTGTGATGGTGCGTTGAACATGGAGTCTGCGCACTGGATGTACCGGACACGGTCTCCAGCCTTTGCTCCGTCGGTTGGGGTCACAATCTTTCTGATTGGACAGTCCGGCTCACCCTGTTCTGCAAGTGGCGGGTGGGAGGTCGGGTATGCCTGACCTGGAGCACGGTGTCCAAGGATCAACACAATGTCTTCATCGGTAACATTGCGCATTTTTTCAAGCTTTACATTTGGGTTCATCTGCTTGCGCCGGTTCTCGGCGACAATTGACTGGCCCGGACCATATTGTGGAGTGTATGCCATTCTTTATCTCTCCAAATCTGAAGTTTTCATAAGTTTCATGACTTCGTGAATGACTTCGCTGATCTTCTCACGAGACGGGGTCTGACCCCTGGTGACACCACTGATAATCGCCATTACTGTCCCTTTGGTTCGGACATTGTTCTCAGCTGGCATCACAAACGCCGTTTTAACCCCTTCCTTTGCAAAATCCTCGTAATCAACGGGGGCCTGACAGACCACAACCGCTGGAATATCACAGTCTTTTAAGATAGACCGGACTTTATGAACGATATGTGATCTGACATTTCCGTGGTGCAGAACCGCTACTTTGTGGCGGTTTATCTGGATAATTTCCTTCTCGTTCAGGCCAAAATATGCTCCCAGCACATGACCGGCACTCTTTGGGGCATCTGGGGGAATCCCGGAGCCCGCGTTGAGAATCATGGTGCTGATACTATATTCGACCCCCTGTGCCCGCAGGGCAGACGTGATATCACAGACCGGCTTTGTGACGTGCCGGCGACCGGGGGACATCCCTACGATGATGACGTCAGGATATCGGCATTCGGAGATCGTCCCCCGTTGGGCAAGGGCCCCTCCTTTTCCCATACCCGCACTCTCGCGGCAGTCAACAATCTGTGTTACCCGTCCGATTGGCATTATTTATGTCCCTGGATGAGTGTCGGTCCGGTTTTATTCTTGGGATCGACCAGACCTAGCATGATTTCGTTCGCATTCGGGCCGTACTTTGCATAATCGACCTGTGTCGGAGTTGATCGCATGAACTTTCCTTCCTTGACCGAGTATGAAAAGTTCGTAAAGACTTCCGTACAGGCATCTTCAATCTGATGTACGATGTCCCGTGTTTCCAGTTCGAGAAGGATGGTTCCAACCTGCACCCGCAGGTCCACATCCGTCTCCCCAACCCGGATAGTTGCCTTTCCTGAATGGGGATTATCCATACCCCTTGCGGGGCCATAGGGGACTTTCTGGGGTATACTCGGTCCGTTGATGACGATGCGCCGGATACCCGGTATGACCACCAGTTTATTGAGGATTTTTTCAACGGTTTCAGGTTTTAAGAGGCGCTCGGTGACGATCCTGCATTGCGGGAATTCAGCATCAGCCATTGTGCGAAACCTTCGGGATTATACTCCCTGAGCGATGTGCTGGATCGGCTGGGCAAACTCTGGGATCTTACCAAAGGTGTCCTGGTAGACCTTTGAGGTGTGCTCTGGTGAGAACATCTGGGTTCCTGCATCAAGAGCACAGGCAGCGACGATACAGGGGAGACCAACACCGGCTGCGTGACGGGTAACAACGTGGTTACCGTTGAACACACCGGGACCTCCACCACCGTAGATTGAGTGGCTGAAGAACGAGAATCCGACTGCAACACCCATTACACGACCATAGTCACAACCCGGAAGTCCGGTCTCGTGCTCAAGCAGGTCGTTGAAGTAGAGCAGGGTTGAGGATACAGCCTGTGCAAACCGGCCGGCACCACAGTTTACCATGGTTGCTGCCATGGTTCCTGCAGCAGTGTAGGCGTTCCAGAGCATTGGGTCCTTCGTCTCATAGAACGTGTATCCGGATGGTCCCTTCTTACCCGGCGTGATAACCTTGTCCTCGATTGCCTTCTCGACAAGGGACTGGACGACGGTACCGACGGTTCCGGTAGCACCATTCTTCTTGACAAGATCGTACACGAGGTTATTTGCATTCAGACCCTGGTAGGCATAGAGAAGGAGCTGTGCACGCTCGAATGGTCCGATAGCAGCACCCATCTCAAACTCTCCTGCCTGTTCAAAGGTTGCTGAGAGTGCAGCACCCTGCATTGCATTCTTGTTGGTGATCATAACGCAGTGGTTTGCAGGGATGTTTCTGAGTGCATATCCCAGACCTTCGTTGTTCTGGGGAATGGACAGAATCGATGCAACATTTGCACCGGCCGGGTCCATGGTCTGCGGGTAGGTACCCCAGAAGGCTGCCTTGACCGTTGAACCATCGAACATGCCGACGTTGAACTGGTCGATAACCGCGTAGGTTGCTGCTGCTGCGACTGAGGTCAGTGCTGCATCATAGGTTGCTGCTGCATCAATACGTGCAGATGGGACGGTACAGAGAAGGAGTTTTCCGCCCCCGAATTCCTTGATCTCGGTGTCATCACCT
>NZ_DAONKG010000265.1:0-2989 GCF_035406105.1 Methanospirillum sp. | reverse complement strand
CGGGTTCCAGAAAATTTTTCTGTTTCCATTATGCTTAGTATATATTATATTCTTAGATTTATATGTAAGCTATTTTATAAAAATGTTTATAAACTTTTGTAGGGTCCGAAATCTGTGCTGAATCCCAGAGAAATGCTCACAATAAAGGGTGAGAAATCGGTAGATGGTCGAATCGAAAAATTACCATTCCACCCGATGGTCAGAGGGGTTCAAGGGATCCAGGGGTGTTAAAAAGAATACACTGCCTGCACTCTCAATATCCAGGAAAATGTCCTGCTCTCACTCCTTCTCTGATTTCTTCCTGTGATATGAGAGACATAATTTAATGAAATCTTCCTGGATCGGTTATCACATCAACAATCACCGGACATTCCTTACCCATCGCCCATAACACAGCGGATTCAAGGTCCTCTGGTTTTTCAACTCTGATACCATCACCACCACAGGATCTGGCATACATCACAAAATCCGGATTATGCAGACTTGTTGCAAAATTGGGATACTCTTCAAGCTGCTGCTCAACTCGTATCATACCAAGTTCATGATTATTGAGCACTATCACAACCATAGGAAGGTTGTATTTTATTGTGGTGACAAAATCTCCCATCGCCATGGCAAAACCGCCATCTCCTGTGATACAAAACACAGGCCGATCAGGATATGCTATCTTTCCTGCAATAGCACCAGGAAATCCAAAACCCATGGTGGCAAGATATCCGGACATGACAAATTTCTGACCATTCATTCGGAAATTCCTCCCAAACCACCATCCGTTTTCACCGACATCGATCGAGATTATCGCATCAGGCGGTATTACCCTGGAGAGAACATCCATAATAACGGGAGGTCTGATGGGAATTGAAAGATCTTCAGCCTCTTTTCTTCTTAGTTCTATCCATGGTTTTTTTACTGCTGTTACCCGTTCAATTGCATGGGCATGAGGAGACGGGTGAAGTCTGGATAATAATTCTGTTAAAACTTCTCCGACATCCCCGTATACTGGGAGGGTATCCTTTCCTTTTCCAAGTCGAAGGGGATCATAATCTATCTGAAGAATCCTGAGATGCTCCGGCACCCTGGTCATTTTTGAAAATCCGACACCCAGAGTTATGAGCAGATCTGCTTCTTCAACCATGGTCCGTGCTCCGGAAGAGCCAACTGTTCCAAGGACTCCTGCATACATCGGGTGGTCATCCGCAAATATTCCTTTTGCACGAAAGGTTGAGAGAACAGGAGCGTCAATTTTCTCCGCAAACGAGGCAACCAGATCAGAATAGTGATATGCTCCCCATCCGGCAAGAATAACAGGATTTATGGATGAAGTTATGAGGTCGATGGCTTTTTGTATGGTCTGTACATCCGGTCTGATAATAAGAGAGGGGATTACTCCCCTGACGGTTGTAAATTCGGGATCAATCTCCTGTTTCTGGATATCATTCGGGAACGAAATCTGGGCTACACCCCTTCTGACAACGGCATGCTGAACGGCCATGGTAAGAATCTTCGTGGCTATTTTTTTGTCATAGATTGTATTATTATAGACCGTGACCGGTCTGAAAAAAGCATCCTGATCAATCTCCTGAAACCCACCCGGACCGGCATACTGCATCTCCACTTGCCCATTTATTGAGAGGACGGATGCCCGATCTTCCTTTGCGTCATACAGGCCGGTTGCAAGATTTGTCGCTCCTGGTCCTGCAATAGTCACACATGCAGCGATTTTTCCTGTGAGTTTATTATAGGCTGAAGCTGCCATTGCCGCGTTTTCTTCATGACGAAAGAGAATGAAATGTGCTTTTTCATTCTTCCGGATAGCATCGATTATCCCAAGACTGCTTGTTCCCGGAACACCGAAATACTCAGTTATACCAAAGTGAACGAGGTTGTCTATAATCACTTCAGAAACCGTAGGGAATGATCTGTCTTGAGGTTTTGCCTTTCTCACCTGTTCAAAAACAGTCTTGTCTGCATGACAAACCGGACATCGCCAGGTATCAGGGAGTTCTGGAAAAAGGGTCCCTGGTGGGATGGAAGAAGTCGGATCTCCGGTAGTTTCATTATAGAGATATCCACAGATACTACATTTCCATACAGCCATGATATGTGAATTACAGGTGATATGATTAGAATGTTTTGTCAGGAATGAAAGAAATGAAATCTGCCAATCTGCTTTGGAACTACCATGCATTATCCTGCTCTTCGTACCATGGAAGGAAGCAGAAAACGTAATCTTTGGTATTGATTGATATTTGAGCCAAAGTGGGGTTTTTATTCCAGATGGATTAAGGGGAATTATTTGTGATAAAACGGTTTAAATCAGACCAAGTAAAAATCTGATGATTATTCTTCTATATCCGATACGTGGTAATTATAATTCATATCACTCATACATATCTAACACTATTTATACACTTACATTCAAGTAATTTCATTACAAATATACTCATATAATCTGTATATCCAATGCCTGCACAAAAAAGAAAGGATCCGGCATATACCTTCACTGAGGCAAAACAAGCACCATACCTTGTTGATCTGGCGAAGGAACGTGCAATCAGACATCAGTTCGAATTAGGAAAAGGAAAATTTTTGAGGACAGATACTGTTGCAGAAATTCTCGATATCGAACCGGAGGTCATCCGGGAACTCATTCGGAAAAGAGAGTTATATGCAATTAAAATTGGTAAATCATACAGGGTTACTGAATCCGATCTTCAGGAATTTCTCAGTTCGCGGTATACACGTAATAAAATGGAAGATTCGATAAAAAAAGAATAAGTATATCATTGATTGTCACGGGAACACCAGTGACTTGTGGTCAGATGCACGCTCTCGTAACAGTCCGAATAATTGATGAATGTGGTTTTCGGTACCATCCATGATACAGAATACATTTCATATGGTATCGGTTTAGGAATGATCATGGTTACATCTGCACCATCCTCTTCACCTAAGCCAATACAAAATTTTCGCACGTACAATTTCGGTA
>NZ_DAONKG010000264.1:0-2994 GCF_035406105.1 Methanospirillum sp. | reverse complement strand
CCAACATTTATTTTAACCCTGTTTCAAAACACTCTTCAGATAAAACATTGTATAAAGATGGAAAAAGAAGAACTGGATCAATATCTGCGACATCGGTGTATCCTTTTGGAAGGATCCATAAATGAACATCTTTCAACAATCAGAAAGGCACTTGATGATAAAAAACGCGTTTTGGTTGTTTGTAACACGGTAAAACAGGCACAACGCATCTATAAGGAGTTATATACTCCGGATATTTGTTCTGCTCTTCTTCACTCTAAGTTCATTCTAAAAGATAGGGAAACACGGGAAAATCAGATAATTACAGGAGAACGCGATGTAAATGGCACATATAGCCTACAATTGCTTGTCGGAACACAGGCGATTGAGGTCTCTCTTGATATAGACTATGATGTATGTTTTACTGAACCCGCTCCTATCGATGCCTTAATCCAACGATTTGGACGGGTGAACAGGAAAATAGAACGAGGAATATGCCCAGTCTATGTTTTTACCAAAGGAAATGATTCTGATCGATTTATTTATGATGAAGAAAAAGTCCAGAAAACACTGTCGGTTTTGTCAGAGATTGATCTGCTTCATGAATGGGATATACAAAGAGCTGTTGATATTGTCTATTCTGATGGATTTGGAGAAAAACAGGTAGAATTTGACAACACATATCAAATGTTTTCCGATGTTTTACGTGAAATGATTCCATTGAAGAATTATGATCGAAAAGAGTCAGATTTTTTTAAATTATTTGATTCAATAGAAGCAATACCAATGCAGTTTCTCACTATGGTTATAGAAGCAAAAGAAAAAGGAGATTTTTTTGAGGTTATGAAATATACTCTTCCTATATCTAAAGGTCTTTATCATAAATTACGAAACGAAGGTCGGGTATTATATAAATCAGATCTTCTTTTTATCGATGTTCAATATGATCATGATCTTGGTATGATACCTTCATTCCAAGAAACCTCTATTATTTGATTTTCTGAGTAGTGAGTGCACTTTCAATTGGATTAACAAACCCAAATCCCATACTATTACGTTCACCAAATCCAGCATCAAATCCAAAAAGAAGTATCTTTTTCTGGATCTCAGCCAATGTACTCCATTCAAATGACCAGATACTTGCCGCAAACCCATAGCTTTTACCATCAATAATCAAACGTGAATGAACCATCTTCTTGAAAAAATACTTCTCAAATAGTAATATATCATGAATTTCAGTCCCATAAAAGTCATTATATTTTTTTGTTATATTTTCTGTTAGTTGTTTAATAAATGCAGAAAAGGGAACATTTGGTCGCCAATATATATAACGGGGTTTTCTTTCTACCTCTGGAATCTCATATATATCATAATTGTATTCAGGTATTCGGAGAATTATGGGCGTACTTACAAGAGCCCGAAACGGAAACGATTGAATATCTAAATTAATATGTTTTAGACCGACAAGGATATATTCACAATCTCCAATGTGGATTTGCGAATGTAATTGTTTCTCCAAGGTCTCAAATACGGCTTCTCCTAACCCATGCCCAGGAGTGGCAAATATTAGCTTTTGTATTTCGCCTTTCTTTTGATTTTTAAATGGAAACAGGTTTGAGAATGAAAATGGTTTGTATCCCAGTTTATCATGGATACCAATAAATCCTGATTTTTTAATGAGAGAATAGATAAATCCCTGCAATTTATGGTATTCAAGAGAAATGTCTTTTTGATCCTGAGTGTTTTGTAATTCTAATAATATTCTCATACTCTTGTAATAATTGGTTCTTCAGTAAGTAAAACCTCTGAATTTATTATTAATAGCAAGCCCAACTACCAGACTGAAAAACAAGGCAACCCCTCTATGGTAACCGGTATACAGTCACGTATTCAGTCGGATATACCCTTCAGCTCCTCTTTCCTCATATCCCCGTTCTTTGCTATCAGGTAACAGGCATACCGGGAACATGTGATATCCTCTATCTCCCGTCCCCTCCTTCGGCTGTGGTATTGGTTAGATTAAATGGCTGCTGCACGTCAATTGTGGGTTTTCATGGACTCTAAATAGTTACAAGTGAATAATTTAATTTTAAACGTGAAATACCATTTATTAGATTGACATTATACGCTGATTTCACTCCCAATACCAAGATTTCATTGTTCGTCTTCGTTTTGGATGGCTCAGGCAGCAGTCATGATCCGGAAACGATCCGACAACGATCCGGAAAGCCTGATCAGTTCTTTAGCATTACAGAAAAACCAGGCCTGAAAAAAATGTTTCTTGCTGGTAAGGGCATTTTTAATGTGTCGTTCATTCATGACCACAAATGACACGCAATCAGTAAAAATCCAATGCTTACTTCTGATTATGGAAAGAAGAACTATCTGATGGAGATAAAGGAGAGGTGTTGTATTACAGATTATTAATTCCGAGGATTTCAGCTTCACGAATACATTCCTTTTGTGATAGTGACATTGCCGGTACATTGTAATCTTTAAGTCTGCTCAGAAAAAGGACACGGGAAATTCCCACCATGCGAGCCGCAGCTCCTGACGATAAACGACCCATTTCATATAGTTTTACTGCTGCCAGCATCCGGAACTCATTTCCAATATCCTTCGGTTAACACTTCAGAGCCACAATCGTATCATCAGGAATGTGGATGAGAATATCGCTCACCTAAACCCTCCATTACAACGTATTGACTATTACTTTACTATTGTACTCAGTATCACCCATGAAAAAGGTTTTAGAATATTATCAGTCTTACAGAGGATATTCTAAAACCTGATCCAGGAATGCACTTCATGGTATAAACCAACTATCCGGCTTGAACCGAAACGTTCTGTAGTATATACATGTTTATACGTGAAAGAATTACCCATTGAATACTAATTCCCCACCCGCTCATCCAATACCATCACGCCACCCTACTCATCTGTTCCTAACCACTCTCCCCCTCTCACCGCTCACCAACCCGTTCCGTTTCTTATTTCTCATCCAATTCTCTCTCT
>NZ_DAONKG010000263.1:0-3001 GCF_035406105.1 Methanospirillum sp. | reverse complement strand
GCTGAATGCAAACAAAATAAACGGGACAGCTTCGGGTGTGTTGCTGGTAAAGATATACCCGGTGAATTTCTTGATATTGGCATACACAGCACGGCCTTCCTCGACTGCATTCACAATTGATGCAAAATTATCATCAGTGAGAACAATATCGGCTGCTTCTTTTGCAACCGCCGTACCAGATATGCCCATGGCTACCCCGATATCCGCTTTTTTCAAAGCAGGTGCATCATTTACGCCATCTCCGGTGACTGCAACAATCTCTCCCGATTCGCGAAGAATCTCTACAACCCTGAGTTTATGTTCAGGAGAAACCCGTGCAAATATAACCTCACCAGACAGGGCCGTTTTCAGCTCATCATCCGGCATCTGATCAAGGTCCGCACCAGTGATAATCCGGGGGGTATCAGTGGTGATAATGCCGATACGTCTCGCAATACTCTTCGCCGTAAGACCATAATCACCGGTGATCATAATGATACGAATATGAGCCCGTTGACATTTTTGCACGGCATGTGCAACCTCGGGTCGGGGAGGATCCATCATGGCAACAAGGCCAAGGAAGGTCATGTCATGTTCGACATCCTCCGCATGTTCAGGTATCGGATCTTCATGGACAGTCTTTTGGGCCAATGCCAAAACCCGGAGTCCCTGCTCAGCAAAGGAGTCATTGACCTGCATGATACCGGCTTTCATCTCTTCGGTCAGGGGTTTTATAACTCCTTTTTCCATTACGGATGTACATATGTCCAAAACCGACTTTGGTGCCCCTTTTAGATAACAGATACGATCAGAATCAGAAAGATGCAGAGTGCTCATACATTTTCTGCGGGAATCAAACGGAAACTCACGAATTCGCGGATTTCTTTGGTTTTCATTCTCATAGTGAATACCATTCTTTCCTGCTGCAACCAGGATTGCAGCTTCAGTCGGATCTCCGAGTATTGTCCAGGCTTCTGAATGCCCCTCCGGTGTAAGGAGTCGTGCATTGGAACAGAGTACACCGGCGATACAGACCTGTCTGAGATCCTTCATGTTGTCGGGGCTTACGGATTCATCAGGGATTATCTCACCATCAGGTCCATATCCGACACCGGTGACAGAATATTTCGCACCCGGTGTCCATATCCTGGTAACGGTCATCTCATTCTGGGTAAGAGTCCCCGTTTTGTCAGTGCAGATAACAGTCGTGCAGCCTAGTGTCTCAACAGCTGATAATCGTTTGATCAGAGCATTTCGTTTTGCCATCCGTTGTGAACCGCGGGCAAGGGCAAGAGTAACGGTCGGGAGCAGACCTTCAGGCACAAATGCGACAATCATGCCAAGTGCAAAGATAAAACTCTCGGCAAGCGTCACGGTTGTCAGTGCTATAAGCATGATAAAAAAAAGGATGCCGATACTGACTGCAACAATGGTTACCATCCGGGTGACATGCACCATCTCCTGTTGTAAGGGGCTTTTCTCTTCTTCTATTCCCTGAGTAAGATGAGCAACTTTTCCAAATTCAGTACTCATCCCGGTACTCGTTACTATTGCAAGACCAGTTCCTGATACAACATTTGTGCCTGCAAATACCAGATTCTGATATTCAATTTTTGAGATATCAGTATCATATGAGGGATCAGCAGTCTTTTTCACCGGATGAGACTCCCCGGTCAGCGTTGATTGATCAATCCGGAGCTGGGATGCGTCAACAAGCCGGCCATCGGCAGAGATGTGATCACCTTCTGCGAGAACCATCAGATCTCCCGGTACCAGATCCTCTGCTGGAATCTCAACAGTCTCTCCGCTCCTGATAACGCGGACTTTTGACGGGAGAAGCTGCATAAGGGCATCAGCAGCCTTCTCCGCCCTGAATTCCTGCCAGAAAGAGAAAAGACCATTAATGATGTTAACCATCCAGACCGCCACAGCCAGCTGGGGCATATGAGCAATGAAGGCGACTATTCCACCGGTCCAGAGGAGAATTGCCATAAGATGCGTGAAGTTTGCAAAAAACCGGACATATACTGATTTTTTCTTCGACCGAACCAGGGTATTTTTCCCATACCGGGTAAGCCGTTGAATACATTCAGTAGGATCAAGCCCGGTAGGGCCGGATGAGTACCGGGAGTATATCTCCTGAACTGATACAGAATAATCCGGTTCTATATGCTCTTTTGTTACCATGAAACGAAAATGTGATAGGGTGATGGAATGTTGGTTCGCAGGTATATGGTGAATAATACCTTAAAGTTAATAAAAAGATTGGTACATCTTTTTTCACGGTGAAATAAAGAGGAAATCCTATCAATAATTAATCGGCATATGGAAAGAATGAGTGAGAATGAACCTGTTTCTATCATTCTGATGATAGGTCTCAATAATCCGGAAAATTTGGTATCTGTAAATTTTTACGTTATGACACTGTTCAGGATTTATTTCTTTTATAATATATTTTTGAGATGTGAGATTGATACTAATATTGTATGCATTTCAGACCACACAAAAACCATTTGATTTCTCAAAACGTCTTGACAAACACTCATTTCGCCCTTCTGTTAGCTGGAAAATAACGAACCAATAATGAATCGCAGGGATAGAGCTAATAAAGGATTCCTGATTATATCAGAGGAGATATCAGGTTGGAATATCCCCCTTGAGAAACGGCTCTCATGTCGATTATATGAGACTTCTTGATTGGAAATCCATTACACACCTAATAATCGTTCTTTACACCGGTTTCTCATTGGTTCAAGATCCATATAGGACAAACTTACTGATTTAATAACTGACCATAAAGAATCCTCATTTCTGATATACAAAGGAACTCCCTGAGCCAGAACCTGCATACGTGCTGGAAGAGGGAGATCAGAAAAAACCTGAACATCTAGTTTTTTTGAAGAATAAGAGCCAATAATTTCTTTAAGATCTCGTAGAGGATCAGTCATCTGGGTAATTACTGCTATATCAATGTCAGAATATGGTTTTGGTTCCATACGAGCATAGGATCCATACAAATATA
>NZ_DAONKG010000262.1:0-3013 GCF_035406105.1 Methanospirillum sp. | reverse complement strand
ATGGCCCAATGACATCATTATTGGGGATAAGAAAGTCGCGGGAATACTTCTGGAGCTTGGATCTGAAGGAGACAAGGTAGAATACTGTCTGGTCGGAATAGGCATTGATGCGAATGTAAATCTTGAATCATTAAACCAGACCATCAGAAGCACCATGACCTCCATCAGTCAGGAAGTAAACAAGGATGTTGACCGTGCCGTTCTTCTGGCAGCAATTCTAAAAGAGTTTGAAAACCGGTACGAGATGATATCCCAGGGGGAGTTTGATGCTGTGATCAGGGAGTGGAAAAACTTCTCCTCAACCATTGGTCGCCGGGTCAGGATTGTCACCCTGCGGTCCCACTTTGAGGGGGAGGCAGTTGACATTGATACGAACGGGGCGCTTGTTGTGAAAAAAGATAATGGAAAGATAGAACGGGTAATAGCAGGGGACTGCATCCATATCTGAAAAATGGCCGGAAATTATCATCGATCTCTTATCATCACCCATACCACCCTCTTCATTGCGATGATCGCGGCCTTCTCCTGGGTCTCGGTTCCTTTTATTCCAGTTCCGGTTACCTTACAGACATTGGCAGTTCTCCTGACCGGAACCATCATGAAACGATATGCAGGCATCCCATTGGCGTTGTATGTGCTCCTTGGAGCCATTGGTCTTCCAGTATTTCACAACGGGACGGCAGGAGCGGGTGTGCTTCTTGGACCCACCGGCGGATATCTGATTGGGTTTATCCCTGCTGCAATCCTGGTCGGTCTGTGCTATGAGCAGGCATCAGAGAAGGTGCAGATCGGAGGACTTGTACTTGGAACCGGAGTCATCTACCTCTGCGGGCTTTCCTGGCTCATCATCTCGGTCCCGATGACCGTTCCTGCTGCTATCACCGCCGGAATGATCCCCTTTCTTCCGGGTGATTGCATCAAGGCAGCAGCAGCGTTTCTCATCACCAGACGTATCATGCCCTATACCACGCGGTTTCAGGGTCAATGATTGAGATTTTATCCGTACAGGCCGGCGTCCTTACCATTCCTTCCTGCACCATCCAGCCGGGAATGTGTGCAGTCACCGGCCCGAACGGGGCGGGAAAAACCACTTTTTTAAAACTTATAGCAGGAATTCTCCATCCGGGGGCCGGTATGGTGAGAATTGATGGCAGAGAACCATCTGCGTGTACAATCGGCTGGGTCGGCGAGTACCCGGACCGGAACATCCTCTTTCCACGCGTGTATGATGAACTGGCCGGTCCGCTCAGGTTTACCTGGAGATCCTGTCAGGAGATCGATCGGCAGGTCAGGAAATATGCTCATGATCTTGGCATCGCCCATCTTCTGGATCGGAATATGCATGACTTATCAGGAGGCGAACTTATCCTGGTTTCATGTGCTGCTGCCTGTATCACATCCCCTGATCTGCTTATTCTGGATGAGACCGATTCCCACCTTGATGAACAGATCTGTCATCTGATTGATTGTTTCATCGCACGAGCGGAGATTACATATGTTATCTTCTCCACCCACCGGCCTGATCGGATGGCACGAGCCAGCGAGATGATCCGACTCACCGATGGAGCGATTACTGAACATCTGGTTCTGGCGGAAGAGTCCGGATCATCCCATTGTGATCATCTGAGCAGTCCCTGGTTCTGGAGACGGGTTCTGCACGGGATATCAGGGAGTGATATATGAACATTCCCCCTCTGATACGGCTGAGCGGTGTTGTCAAAACAAAAGGAGCGTTCACCCTTCATGCAGAGGGAACCTTCGGGCCAGGAGTACATCTGCTGACCGGACGGATTGGATCGGGGAAAACAACGCTTGGAGAGATTCTTGCGGGAATTATTCAGCCAGATACGGGTACCATCTCCTGGACCGGGGGAAGGAGAGTCATGCTGCTTCAGGATGCGAGTTATCATATCAGTACAATGACGGTCCGTGAAGAGGCGGCCAGCTGGCATGCCGATCCTGATGTGATAATCCGGCGTGCCGGACTTACCGGGAAAGAGGATGCGGACCTGTTCACCCTCTCGCGGGGGGAAGTGCGACGGCTAGAACTTGCGGCAATCCTCAGCGGGGAGTATGAACTCATAGTCCTTGATGAACCATTTGCAGGCCTTGATGAGGATGCACGATGCTTTGTCAGACGCCTTATCGAAACCCGTCGGGATGCAGTTGTTGTCATCATCAGCCATGACATCACCTCACTCCCGAAGATTGATCAGCTCGTTGCAATGGAGGCCGGTACCCTGATACAAATCGGCCAGGTTCCCCAGTGTCTGCAGAACTGGAACGAGGCACCCGCATTGATCAGATATCTCCGAAAGAACGGGGTGTGCCCTGCCGGGCTCTCACGGGAAGACCTTGAGGAGGCACTATGCAGGATCCGCGGATAAGACTTGGTGCAACCATACTCCTCTCTGCTGCAGCATGGATATCACTTCCCGGAGCGATCCTCACCCTACTCTGGTGGGTGATGTATGCGGGGGCCCGGACCTCTGTACATACCATCCGGTCCCTTATCATCATCCTGCTTGTGCCGGCAGTGATGGCACTGGCTGCATTCTGGTCAGGAGCGGATGGCATATCATATTTTGTCCGGATCACCACGGTTCTTATCATAGCCTCATGGATGTATGCCGAACGGTACCCCGGTGAGCTGCTTGATGTCGGAGTATGGGCTTTTGGAACAAAAACCGGATTTGATCTTGGACTGATCGGAGAGCTGAGTATGGCATCCCTTGATACCCTTGCCCGTGAAATTGAACGTATTTCTGTCGCACTCAGCCAGAAAGGGATGCGGCTCACCCCCCGGATAATACCTGCAGTCTTTTCAGGCATTCTTATCAGGCAGCTGAACCTGGCCCATGAACGGGCCATACTGCTTACACTCCGGGGATATACCAGGGGAGGGATGCATTGCCCGTCCTTCTCCCCGTCCCGTTCAGACTGGATATCCGGGGCATTTTCATGCACCATTTTCCTTTTTTCCCTGATTGCAGGTGACTTTTTTAAGATTGCC
>NZ_DAONKG010000261.1:0-3018 GCF_035406105.1 Methanospirillum sp. | reverse complement strand
GGCAGAGGTCTCATTTAAAATCAATTTTTAACTGAAATTGTTGATACGGTCTTTAATCTCTCACGAAATCAGGTTTCACATGGCATGATAAAAATGGAATGATAGAGATGCCCGGTTATTAACTATCCTGTTCCTGCTGTTTTTACTTGATTCAAAATTTTAAACCCGATTCATAGGTAAATTTCTTTTGAAACTTCTCTATTCCGCCGGTGGCAGACGTTGAGTCTTTCCAGGTATTCGTAGCTGAAACATTATTGGACTGGTTCCTTGCTTCCATGATTGAAACCCCAAAATTCGTTTTTATCGTGCCCATTGCCGGACTATTCATTTTTGAATCCGGTCTGACTGCTATGAGATAATTAAGAGCTGCAGGGTATTGGGTATAATATGTAACCGCTCTTGAAACACCCCTTGTTGAGAGTTGTCCGGTATTGAAATTCACTATGCTGCTTCCTGCCTTAACAATATTACAAAATGCAGGGAAATAATCCGGCTGACTATCTGCAAAAACACATCGAATATTTTCACGCTTCAAATCCCAGTTCCCTGCAACATCAAGTGACCATGATTCTCCTCCGAAAAGATGTGATCCTTCTTTTGTCCGATATGTCATTACCTTTTCAGTCTGCAGGTTATATCTCGATGAGGCCTTATTTTTCGAATTATAAGAGATCTTTTTTCCCATTGCAATACTTCCCCCTGAACTTCGGAGTGAATCATCCCATTGGAGTATTGCAATAGTTTCAGTTGTATTTAATATTCCATCATGAATATGCCCGTAATCATACTCTCCATTCATATACAGGCGCTGATAATCAATTGTCCAGTCAACAGAACTTTCCTCACTCATTATTCCAATTGCTTTTATTTCAGTATCTATGGTAAATATCTGGTTTTCATTTGTCTCATTTGGTAACCTGTCAGCACTGGCAATCAGGAAGAGGTTTAATCCTAATAAAAAAAGTAATATAACATAAAAATTTCTCATAATATCCCTCTGATATTCATTGCTGAGGATTCCAATTTTTTCTATGTCGATGTAATATGACAGTTTTATGCATTATTTCCCTGTTTTATCCTTTAATTAAACAAAATTTTTAGGGTTTTATTATGATGTTCCTTTTTCCATTGATAACATTGTTACCTTGTGACGGAATATCATTGTACCTGCAGGCATGACTTGTTTTCCAGTGATTGAAGAATTTCTAACAAACGGTTCGGTTGCAGTATGATATAGCAACCGTGATGTAACCCCAATACCATCAACCAAAGTCAATTCCTCTACTGTTTCTACCGGCACATTGGCGATGACATGGGGTCCGACAATGTGCACCTTATAGCCATCATAGGTTTTTCCAGCAAAAGTGACTGGTTCTTCAGTGATGGTGTAGGTTCTTTTTCGTAATTTTGATCCATCCTTATCTGGATTAAATGGACCCCAGTACTCAACCCATGTCTGCCCATCTGCAAGATGACCACTTATCCAGGTTCGTGGATACAATGTTCCATCAACAATATACCAGCCGATATTATTATTTTGATCATTTTCAAGAGGAGTCAGATTCGGGTTGTATTTCCCTTTGGGTGTAGATGCAACTTGTGCAAGCATATCATCTCCTGTGACTGGGTTTTTCATCTCAATTAACCATGGCATGGTTTCAATTCCTTCATGATATATCGCATATGCAGTCTTATTTGGAAAGAGAGGGGGATTTTCATATGCAATTATCCGAATTACATGCTCTTTTCCAACGCCATACATTTCCCAGTCCTTCTCAGTGAAAGGACCAAATGCATGATCAACAAGGGGATACCCTGCTTCAAGGGTCAGATTACCTATCCAGGTGATTTCTGGATCCAAGGGATACGTCGGATAATATCCTTCTCTCCATTCAGGAGGATTTTCTATATTTAATTCATCTGCACAACTGGAACTCACAAAAATTAAGCAGATAGGTAAAAAAACTAGAAAAATATATGAGAATTTCATATGGTATTGTTAGAATATCTTTTATTTAATTATATCGCCGTAACACTCTCTAATTTCGTTAAAAATGAATATAAATAATTATATAAATATAACGTTATGAAACAATTTTTTTAGTCAATACTTTTAAATACTATAATGACGTAGGTAGGTCTATAAATCGCATATGAGATTTCTAACTCTTCTTTTTCTGCATGACCAATACACTCTTTGAAATCTCAGAAAAACGGTCATTATGTTAAGAAATCTATTATCGACGGGATAAATAAGAAAAAATTTGATTGAAAAGGAAATAATTAGATTATTAAGAGGCGAAAAAAAATGGTCGTACAAAACAAAAAAATCAATTTATTACTCATCTTTGTATTCATCTCTATAGCAGTAAGTTTTTCATCTGCTGATAATTATACCGATGTCCCAACACCCCAGCCAATAGAAACATTTGATTGGGATGAGGCATTAAAAGAGGAATATGAGGACCCTGTAGATTGGGAGGAAATTGACATACCGGTTTCTCTTAATTGGGAAGAACCTGCTCCTATAATAGAACCAGAACTACCCCAGATTGAGAACTTGGATTACGAACTATCTCTTGCAAATGGGGCTGTATATGGTGTAGGTCTGAATTCTGAAGGAGGTACATTAGAATTTACCACAATCTCCGTTATTGAACCGGTTGAAGAAGATTACTTTGGATCATGGGCAGATTTTGATATCGACTTTGAGATCTCTGTAGCAAATGGAGCAATTTTTGGAGAGGGCTTGACATCAGAAGAAGGCCCTCCGAAAATTGAAACATTTTCTACAATGGAGCCTGCTTTCTTAATCTCAAAGACTGAAGAAGAAACAGAGCAGGAAAACTTTGAGATTTCATTGGCGAATGGAGCAATTTTTGGTGTGTCTCTCACCGGTTTAGCAGATACATTTGAGGGTGATATTCCAACAGCCGAGATAGGAATTCAGGAGTCAGAAGGAAAAGAAAAGAGAGGTGCCCAGGTCACAACCCCTTCCGGTTCTCAGGAGATCACCGA
>NZ_DAONKG010000260.1:0-3027 GCF_035406105.1 Methanospirillum sp. | reverse complement strand
GGCATTTTCTATTAATTGAGCAAAATCACTCGTTTCTAAGGTTATATCAAACTTTTCCTGCCCAAACGAGGTGACATATGGAACTTGAACAAGTAGAGTGTATTTGCCCTCATTCAAATCACATAATTTGATGTTATTTGGTTCCAGTAGATACTGATTGATATCAATTTCAAATGTTCCATCATCATCAAGAAGGGTCCGGTATTTATCTGTAAACAGGAACCCCTGTTCACCAACCTTTCCTTCTCCAAACATCCAGATCTGTACAGGAAGTCTTGACACCCCGGTCTTAAACTTCAATACTATCTTATCAGCAGAGTCTGATACCCCGCATGGATAACCCTGACAACAACATGGAGTTGCTACCGAGGGATCAACAACTACATCTACCGGTTCCAAATCGGTAAGCTGGATAGTTGCCGGATCAGACAGAGGTTCACAGTATGGACATGCTCCAAAGGCGCATATACCATTTTCGGTGGTTGTGCAGCTTCCTCGTGGCGGAAGTAACGGAAGAACTTCTTCAGGATTGATACTGGATGCGTATATCGAATAACTCTGTCCCCCAACCAGTGGTAATTCTGAAGTATCCCATACCAGTTCCCAGGTTCCATCTGAATGGTACTCTCCAACAAAGGGTGAATCTGGCCGTTCCATAATCTCCTTGCTGATAACCGTAGGAGAGGTCGATGTTACTGGAAGAGTTCTTGGGAAGATACCAGTACCACATTCTGGAAGGCCATATCCAGTTAACCATAAGTATGTGACGTTGCTATCGGTGTTCTTCCCGGTTATCCGAACCTTCTGACCTCGTGGGATACTTTTTATCGGCTGGCCAGTTGCGTAATTTTTAAAAGATACCTCAACAGTCCCCAATACGACTTCAAACGAGTAATCAGTTGATGTGTTGCGGGTCGGATTATCCTTCTCCTGGAAATGAATAGTATACTTTCCAGGTTTCAGACCCATTTTTCCTAATTCATCCGGATATAGGGTTGCAATGTCAATCGGATAGATATTAAATTTCGATGTATTTATCAGACCATAATACTGAAGGCCATTGAATGGCACATACCACTCCCCCTTGGAAGGATACAAATCTCCATTCGGTACAAGTTCATAGTACGTAGCCATCCTGTCAACAACCGGATATATGGAATGGTCACCATACAACCGGTCAAAAGTAACTCCAGTCTGATTCGGGAAATAGGGCGGGCGCTCCCCATATGCCCCAGTCATGGTCTGTGGATTGATGGTAAATCCGGCAATCAATGGATTTCCATAATAACAGGAACAATTCGGCTGAATACAATCCATAATGGAACAATTTGGATAATTATCACAATCCTGCGCATTGTTCAATGGGGTTTTAATATAAAATCCAAAAACTCCATCTACATCCAAATCAGGATTAACTTTTCCTTCTTCTGGAGTATAAAGAGCAACTCCACCCCGCGTTACTTTTTCAGGCCCACAAATTACATAGGCCTGAGCATGGAGTATGAAAAGCCCCATGCATAGAATAAAAATTACAGGCCATTTCCATTGGCACATTCTTTTCTCACCTTTTTCCTTCATACGCACACCATCCAAGGGCATCTTGTCCAAACCCCATGCAAGGGATCAAAACGTACAATAGCCCCCCATCAAGAGATAATATTCATGCTTTATATTATTAAAAATATAAAACTTTCGATAAGAAACTCAATAAATAAAAAAAGATCAGATGCAGATCCGATAACTTCGGAGATCTGATACGACATTATTCGCTACTTTCAGCGTTACAGTATAACATCCCTTTTCAGCATACTGATAACTGGGATTTTGTTCGGTAGATGATCCAACTCCATCCCCAAAGTTCCATACCCATGAGTTGATCCCTTTTCCTTCAGAGAGGTCTTCGAAATGAATCCTTTTGATATTCGTCATATCAGGAGTGTATCTGAAAGAAGCCTTTATAGATGAACTATCGACTTTTATCAGATATGGTTTCTCTTTCCTATCATCATTTCCGTACCGGTCAAATACCGTAAGCGTAACATTATAGACTCCTACTCGCCGATACGTGTGCTGTGGACTCTGCTCAGTGGAAGTTGAACCATCACCAAAGTTCCAGTTCCATCCGACAGGAGAACCCTCTGATATATCAATGAATTGAACCGTATGAGGTGGTGATCCAGATGTCGGGCTTTTCTCCATAAAGTCTGCAGTCAGATCTTTTAAAATTAAATTATCTGAAGCATCAGGATTCTTCACATAGATAAAGTGATATTTATCAGATGAATTAACCAATCCGCCTTCCCTTGTGAGAGTAAGATTGACAGTATAATACCCTGGTGATTTATAGACATGTACAGGATTCTGTAAGGTTGAATTCGTGCCATCCCCGAAGGTCCAGAGTTTTCCAATTACATCAGTATAGCCTGATTTATCGGTAAACTGTACGGAAAGAGGTTTTAATCCATATCCTGGTTCTGCTGAAAAATCAACGTATTTATTGCAGGTGTCAGTTACGTTAAAGGTAAGGATCTCATATTGATCATCATATTTTTCGAGTGTGTCCTTCAACTTATAGAATCCATCATAATTTACATATGCCTCCGGACCTTCAATTGGGAAAGCTCTTGTCCAATAGACTGGTTTTGATTCTACAACATATTTCCATTGACCAATATTTTTTGTTTGCTCTGCAGGCAATATGGGATTATTAATTTGATCAATCCATTTTGAACCTTCCAAAGTAACGGAGAAAAGTTCTTTCCCTGTTCTTTTCTGGCTCGGCGTCTGGATTATGACATAATATTGCCCCGGAGAGAGATCACAGGAACATATACCGTTCGGTAGGAAGAGATCCTTATAAAGATCTATCTCAAATGATCCATCATTATCAAGATAGCTGGTAAATGAATCATTAAAGAGATACCCATACCTTCCACCTATGGTATTATCCCCAAATACCCATACTTGGAATGGAAGTCGTGAAAGATGCAATTTCCCACTTACAGGGATTTTAATATTATCCGGGAA
>NZ_DAONKG010000259.1:2004-3054 GCF_035406105.1 Methanospirillum sp. | reverse complement strand
GTGCCCAGCGTCGTGTACTCCGTGAACTTCGTGAGTCCGGGGAGATCGATCGTTCGGTGTACCGGAAATTTTACCGTCGTGCAGCCGGAGGACAGTTCAGAACTGTTTCCCACATGAAGGCACAGATTGAGATTGGGAGGGAACAGTAATGGCAACAGGTCCACGGTACTTTGTGGCATTCCGCCGCCGGCGCGAAGGAAGAACCAATTATCATGCCAGAACACGGCTTGTTGTCGCAACAAAGCCCCGCATGGTAGTACGAAAGACCAACCGGCACATCATCTGTCAGATAGTCACTGCACACATGGAAGGAGATCGGACTCACGTTGCGGCAAATTCTTCAGAACTCCGGAAATACGGGTATGAAGGATCTCTCAGCAACACTCCGGCGGCATATCTTACCGGAATGCTCCTGGCAGTCCGGGCATTAAAGGCCGGGCAGGAAGGAGCCATACTGGATATCGGTCTTCACCGTGCCTCCCGTGGTGCACGGGTTTTTGCAGCCCTGAAGGGTGCAGTGGAGGCCGGATTTGATATCCCTCACAATGAGGAGATCCTTCCGGCAGATGAACGGTGCAAAGGTGAACACATAGCGACATACGCTCCGGACCGGGCTGGCAATCTTCCTGCAAATGTAGCAGCGACGGTTGATGCTATCATGGGGGAGCTGAACTGATATGGCATTTGACAAGTCAGAATGGGTACCCCTGACCGGCCTTGGACGGATGGTCCAGGCAGGGGAGATAAAGAGTATTGACGAGATACTCACCAGCGGGAAACCCATCAAGGAACCTGAGATCGTTGATGCATTCCTCCCGGATCTCGTCGATGAGGTGCTCGACATCAATATGGTACAGCGGATGACCGACTCTGGTCGCCGGGTAAAATTCAGAGCAGTTGTGGTTGTCGGAAACCGCGACGTCGTGGATTGTGTCCGGGGAAGGATCCTCGCGCTTGCCGAACAGCTCAACTGCGAGACTGCGGACGCCGCCCAATCCGAGCCCGGAAGGCACCGAAGCGTACTTGTGAGAGATCAGAGCGAGTAGCGGT
>NZ_DAONKG010000259.1:0-1994 GCF_035406105.1 Methanospirillum sp. | reverse complement strand
CGGATACATTGGATTTGGACAGGGAAAAGACGCTCAGGTCGGTGAAGCCATCAAGAAGGCCATAGTGAGCGCAAAAATTAACCTGGTAAAGGTCCGCCGTGGCTGTGGTTCATGGGAATGTGGATGCAGCAATCCGCACTCTATTCCGATGCTGGTCACCGGCAATGCAGGAAGTGTCCGGGTGACACTCCGTCCGGCACCACAGGGTATCGGGCTTGTTACCGGAGATATTGGAAAGAAAGTGCTTGAGCTTGCAGGTATCCGCGATGTCTGGGCACAGACTCAGGGACAGACCCGGACCACAATCAACTATGCAAAGGCAACCTTCAACGCACTGAAGGCAACGAATATGATTCGTCTCGGGGGAATGGAGTGATGTATGCGGTTGTGCAGGTCCGCGGTACGGTCAAAACCCGTCGTGAGATCAAAGATACCCTCAAGATGCTCCGGCTGCACCACATCAACCATTGTGTTCTGATCCCCGACACTCCGGCATACGTTGGTATGATCCGGAAAGTCAAGGATTTCATCGCATATGGTGAAGTGGATGCAAAAACCCTTGAAGAACTGCTCGTCAACCGTGGCCGTCTTGTCGGAGATGCCCGTCTTACTGATGAGTATGTCAGAGAAAATTCCCAGTACAGTGGAATTTCAGAATTCGCAGCAGCACTTGCAAGTGGGCAGGCACGACTGACGGATGTTCCCGGTCTTAAGCCGGTACTTCGTCTGCATCCCCCACGGAAAGGGTACAAGACCACGAAGAGGACTGTCCAGCAGGGCGGTTCCCTGGGCTATCACGGGGAGAATATCAATGATCTCCTCTATAAGATGAGGTAATTGCAATGCCAGTAAATAAGCGTTCCAAGTACCGGGGTTCCAGAACCTGTGGTGGAGGAACCCACAAAAACCGCCGTGGTGCAGGGAACCGTGGTGGCCGTGGAAGAGGAGGAAGCCGGGATCACAAGTTTGTCCGTGGCGTTGTTCATGCAAACTGGACCTATGGAACCTGCGGCTTTAAGCACCACCACCGCTCATCCTTTACCGGAAATGTTCTGGATATTGGTCAGATCGATCAGATCCTCCCGTCACTCCTTGAGCAGGGGACAGCAACCCGGGACGGCGATGTTATCGTTCTCAATGCAGCAGATATCGGAATTGATAAGGTTCTTGGTGGTGGCAAGGTCACCAGCAGAATGAATATTACCGCAGAGGCGTTCTCCCAGTCTGCGATCCAGAAGATCGAGGCAAAGGGCGGTCACGCCCTGCTCTCCTGATTTGATCCCAAGGAGGTTCTGAATGGGAGAGATACTCGACCGGATGGAGCCAATTCTGGCCAAAATGCCGGCAGTCAAAACGCCAGAAGGCCATGTTCATTTTAAGAACAAACTTGCCTGGACAGCAGCAATTTTAATTTTATACTTTGCTCTCACGAATATTCCTGTTTTTGGATTATCTCCTGAATCACAGGATATGTTCCAGTACTTCCGTGCTCTGCTTGCCGGTTCAAGCGGTTCGATTGTCCACTTAGGTATCGGTCCTATTGTTACCGCTTCAATCGTTCTTCAGCTCCTGAAAGGTGCTGACCTCATTCATATTGATACGTCAGAAATCAGGGGTCAGATCCAGTACATGGGTCTTCAGAAACTCATGATCTTTATCATGATCGTGGTTGAAGCCCTTCCCATGATTGTCGGAGGATTTTTAAAACCAGATCCGGCGATAGCCTCTGCATTATTCGGAGGAAACAGCGGTGTACTGGCCATCCTCATCTTTATCCAGATCTGTATCGGTGGTGTTCTCATCTTTCTGATGGATGAGGTGGTAACCAAGTGGGGTATTGGTTCCGGTGTCGGTCTCTTCATCATTGCAGGTATTTCAGAGGCAATCATTAACGGCTTTATCAACTGGGCTCCTGTCAATGATATGTATCCGGTTGGATTCTTCCCCCGTCTCTTCGCAGTCATCCTTGATGGGGCGAATTTCATCCAGTACTT
>NZ_DAONKG010000258.1:0-3056 GCF_035406105.1 Methanospirillum sp. | reverse complement strand
CTGCCTCGGTGGGGGGGAAGAGCACTTCAAGAGGAGATCCGACAACTTCATCAGCACCTTTCCCGATAAGGTTTTCAAATGCATGATTTATCCGCACAATCGTACATGTCGGATTCCAGACAATTATCGGGACATTTGCAAAGGTGATGAGGTTTTCAAGGAAACTGTTTGTCTCTCTGAGACGTATCTCCTGGATCTTTCGATTGGACACATCCTGAATCAGTGTCGCAAACTGGCCTTTAAGCGGTGAGTATGCAATGACGTCATAATATTTTCCCAGTTCACGACTATAGTTCTCAAAATGGATCGTCTCTCCTTTCAGGGCAACCCTGCCATATGTTTCAATCCAGTATGATTCGGTTCCTGGCAGTACCTCGGTTACCCGCTTTCCGATAATATCAGCCGCACGAAGGCCGGTCATCTGTTCAAACGCGGCATTCACTTCAAGGAACCGGTAATCAACCGGAACACCGGTATTATCACAGATGATCTCATGAAGCGCTATTCCTGCTTCACTGGTATTAAATAAGAGCCGGTACTTCCGTTCCCGTTCTTCTATCTCTCCCTGTGCAGAGAGAATCTCCTCAAGTTGTTCTTTTAGTTCCTCCTCTGTCGATGAGAGTTCTTCGAAGGTTGCCTGAAGTTCTTCGTTTTTTTGTAATAATTCCATCTCCGCTTTCTTTCTCTCGGTTGTATCTGATGTGTACCCAATAAAACACGCATCAGATACCCGAACCGCTTTCACCTCCCAGTATCTGATCTCCCCTGATTTCGTAACGTACCTGTACTCCCCCGTTGCAGACCCGGTATTTTTCACTTTGGTAAAATGTGCAGCTGCAAAATCCTGATCTTCCTGAGAGATGAGATGAAAAAGGGACATTCCAATCAGTTCATCACGGGAGTACCCGGTCATGGCACAGGCAGCATCATTGACAAAGGTGTATCTGCCCTGCTCATCGGCAATAAATATCCCGATTGGTGCATTGGTGAAAAACACCTCATATGGAATATCCTCAAAGCCAGGGATAGAAACGTCCAAGCCCTTCCCCGTCATTCATTGCCCCCTTGTTTTTCGGAATGTGCAATGCGAAACATCCCATGAGGCACCCGGATCTCAAACCTGGCACCTTTTCCACTCTCTCCGGTCTCCCGGATTGTCATGCCGGTAATCGATAGAATTTCTGCCGAAAGGAAGAGTCCAAATCCGGTATTGCAGCCAACACCCCGCTCCATGATATGATCCTTCATATCAGGGTCAACACCCTGGCCATCATCTTCAATGATCCAGATCAGGTCGTCCCCGTCATACCGATAATATCCTTTGATTGTTGTGAGGACCGGGCCGCCATACCGGAGAGCGTTATCGATGAGATTATAGATTACCTTCACAAGCATGGGATCTGCAAAGATCTCCACCCCTGCCAGTTGTTCTTCAAAGATCACTTCTCCTGTATTACACTCACGAACCGCCTTCCAGAAACATGCTGAGAGATCCTGCCATAATGCCTTTTCAAAGCCAAGGATCTCATAGTCATGCGTAAATTCAATCTGTCTTTTGATTGTCAGTGCAAATGTTAATATGTGATCCAGGTTTTGCCGGATTTCAGATGAGAGATTATTCCGGGGAATGCTGTCAAGAAACAGGAGTAATCCGCCAAGTGAATTGAGGATGTCATGCCTCGTGATACTGGACAATAATTTCAGTTTTCGGTTGGCCTCAAAAATGGCCTTCTCGATCCGTTTCCGTTCGGTGATATCATGGAGCAGTTCAACAATCAGTTCAGGTTTCCCGTCTGCGTTGAGAATAGGATTACTTGTGCATTCGAAAAACGTGTCAAGTTCAGGAACAAATTTTTGAATCGTTACCGGTTTTCCACGTGCAACTGCCTCTGAAGTAGCACAGATTTCGCAGGCACTCCCGCGTCCGATGAGTTCATAACATTTTTTCCCTGCAATTTCAGACGGGCTCATGCCAAGTGCTTCATATCCTGCTTTATTATATCTGATAACGGTATGATCAGGGAGTTGCAGACCAACAATATCATTAATCCCATTGAGCATCCCTTCAATGAGGTTATTTGCCCGGATGAGTTCCAACTCATTCTGTTTCTTATCAGTGATGTCGATAAAAGAGGCCATCAACGCCAGAGGCTTACCGGATTCATCATGGATCGTATGAGCTGACACCAGAAGATTCGCATGGGTTCCGTCTGCACGTTCAGCATCCATCTCTCCCTGCCATCGTCCGCTTGAGATAATTGTATCAATAACCTCCGTGGCCTGGGCAGGTTCCTTCCAGAACGAAACCGCATTCTTTCCGATAACCTGTTCCTGTGTATGATATCCCCATATGGACAGGAATGCCGGATTTACATAGGTAATTATCCCTGAAAGATCAGCCAGTGCAATACCATTCATCGAGCTCTCTATTGCATGATTTTTCAGGTATAAGGCGTCCTGTATCTCTTTTTTATGAATGATACTCCAGAGTTCATTTCCAAGTGCGATCACAGCCTCGCAGTCACTGGCATCATAATTCCCTGCTTTATTTGCAACGGCTACTATCGCGACGATATGCTCTCCATCAACGATAGGAACCACCATACTCCGGAATATCTCTCCATCCTCCGTTGGAAATCCTCTGGATGGTACACCGTGTTCAGGGTATGTATTGATAATCTGGGGCGATCCCGTTCTTATTACTTCTGCCCAGCCCCCTAAATCAGCCACCGAAAATACTTTCGGCTCCTGAACAGCATCTTCCTCAACGACTGATGAAGACCATGCATGGATTGTCACCTCCGTTTCCTCCTCATTGACCAGACCGATGAAGGAATACTGGCTTTGGGTGATCCTAAGGAAGGCCTGTACCACAAACACAAAAAGTTCTTCCGGTGACTTTTCAGCAAGCCGGTTCAGGGATAAAAGGACCGAAATGCGTTCAGCCTGCAAGGCAGTCTGCTCTTTTACCAGCTGTTCTCTGGTGATATCTGTTATGAGTGAATATACCTGAAACGGTTCAGCCTTACCCTCACGAATGAGCGGCGTTGTATGAA
>NZ_DAONKG010000257.1:0-3077 GCF_035406105.1 Methanospirillum sp. | reverse complement strand
AGTGTAAAATTATTCTGTTCTTGTTGGTGGATATTAAATTTGAGATTAAATGAGAGTTGTTCAGTTCTTTTTCCTTTAAATCTAAATCCATCTGGACAAAATTGTTGATTCAACGAATTAGATGTGATAAATAACGTTTCGGGAGAAGAAAATTTAACATCAATGAGTGGATCCTCAACTGTTGGCGCATAAAAATCAGATTCATGCGATAAATCACAGAATTCTATTCTAAATCCTTTTAGAATTACAAATGACTTTTTTTCTCTCCAATTTTTTAACCGGGTATTGGAAATGGTGATTATGTATTTTCCCGAACCTTCAGTATCAAGGAGTTGATTAAAGTATGAAAGATAATTATCAGCAAATTTTGTCTGATGATCAACTATTAGAGGTAATTCGGTGTTATTAATTACAACTCTAGTCTCGTAATATGTTTCTTTACTATCTGTTTCAATATGAAAAGATGGAGGTTCATTGTATACATTATATATATTGTTTTGATTCCCATTTATTATACATGTCAAAATAGGGTGTTCATCCCATACAATTTTAATTGTTGGTAAAGAACCTTCATTTTTGCATGGGTTCAGGCTGCCATCCACCTTGAATGCACAATAATTTTCCCATTCGTCCAAAAAATAAATGATATCTAAAATTGAGTCAAGAGGTGTTATTTGAGTGTTTGTTTCTAAAATCCACCAGCAGATTCCCTTTTCCGGTATTTTTTTAATATTTTGTCCATTTTCATCAAATAATAGTTCATAAGAATCACAAATACCATCGAATTTTTTTATTAAAGTGTCATTAATAAATAAAGTATATGAAGAAGAAGGGATTTCTAAAGGTAATGAGATCTCTTCAGTATAATATCCATCATTTTGTTTAATAATAACCGGTTCTACTGAAAATAAAATAGAATTCGTTTCATTTTTTATATAAAATTGATACGTTTCATCTATCGAAAAGTTATTAATTTTCTGCATTGGAATTCTTATAAAAAGAGGAGCCGCATACTCTGTCAGATTTATATCGAAAAATAATTCTGGTTTAGCTATTTTTGGTTTTTCTGGAGGGTGGAATATAATAGTTAGAATTTTTTTAATTAGATTTCTTATATCTTCATCTGTTTCGATGGCTGGAGGTCGAGGAACATGTATCCCCGTTATCAAATTCTTTAAATCTTCCTCGGATAATGGGCGTTCATTTAATTTCGTAAGAAATTCTTGATCTATCGTGTTTGGAAATGAAGATATTATTGATGTTCCGGATTTCTCCATATCAACACTAATAGAATAATCACTTCTCCTATAAAGGTGCGTTGATTTGAATTCGCGGGAATATTGAGATTAATCCCTTCAATATGGAGAAATCAGTCTGAATCATATTAAAAAATTAGCGAAAATGAAAAATCGCTTTTTAAAAAAAATTCTTGACCTATTAATAATTAATATCTGCCACTACTGCTGATAGTAATTAGATATCCTTAAATATTTTCATAGCTATTGCACTCATCATGAGAACTATGTACATACAGAAGGGTATCTGTCGGGTAATATCACTGATTATCATGCTTATATTCATATTCCCAGGGATATATGCAGATATGTCTTCAGATTCTGATGCACTCCAGGGTTCAATAACAGAATCTGCAAACCCGGATTATCAGGTCTATGAGGGATCATTGTTCCGGGTAGAATTTCCAAAATCAGCAACCGTTACAGAATCAGAATCCCAAATAAAATTTTCAGGTGATAATCCACCATTTTCAATGACCGTCGGACTCGCCCCGCGAAAGACATCATATGCATCCCTGGATGAGTTCATAAATCAATGGACAAGTTCCTTCAGCAGGATCTATACGATTGACAGTACAGATGATGTGTTTGTCGGGGATATTCCTGCGAAACAATTTGTCATAAAGAATAAGGATGGGGAGGTAATTATGATCTCAACCATCTTCTGGGAGAATAATACCCCTCATATTATCTCGACCGGAGGTGGATCAGAAACATTAACAGAAGAAGAACAGCATTTTCTGGAAACGTATAAGAATACTGAAACATCATCAGGGAATACGCTGGATACGGTATTAGCCGGTAAATAAACGTTCACTGACCCGAAGTAGTCATTTGAGTATCCGGAAGACTGGAGTGTATCAAAAGATGATAAAGGTCAAATATTCTTTGATGTTCCGAATAAAAATGTGTTTATCAGCGGTGATTATACCGAAAGTTCTCTTGATTTTCCCCAATATATTAAATCGGTAGAAGAAAACCTAAAAAGTTCAGAATATGAAGATTTTAAGGTTATTAAAGAAATAAATGGTGAATCGAAGGAAGGGTATCCTACTGCAATTATCGACAATACCTTCATGTATAAGGGTCGCTTAACCCATATGCGGTTGTATATTCTTTCTGCTCATAATACCTATTATTTCCTTTATATGATCTATCGGCCAGAAGAAAGTAATGATGTCCGCGAATTAACCGATGAAATGTTCAATTCTTATACAATTGTTCCATAATTTTTTTATGGCTCTTCGTCGTTTCAGTGGGTATGATGCAGGATACATGAAAAATATATTCTCGATAGCCTTTGAGAAAGCAGGTAATACCTATGTGCCTGTGTTCCGGACACTCCCAGATGCAATGCTACCAGCAAACTGAATGAGGTGGCAAAAGGAGATAAGATATGGGCAATATAATTTTATTATACAGCTTCATTTTATGTAGGGATTGCCTGTTCAGGGAAAAGAAGAGTATGTATCAGTATATGCAATTTCAGAACCGGCATGATTAAAAAACGGGTAAAATATGACAGATCTGACTAAACGGGATGTGATACTTTCAATCTTAAAACGCGAATCCCATAATTTAAAAGACCGGTTTGGAGTTTTAAAGGTCGGTCTTTTTGGATCCGTAGTCCGGGATGAAGCCGGAGAGAGGAGTGATATTGATCTCCTGATTGAGTTCGATCCTGAATGGGTAACCTACAAAAAATATCTTGATCTTGAATTGTATCTCCAGTCATTATTCCCCAGAAAAGTAGAGATTGTCACCACGGATGGCGTATCTCCG
>NZ_DAONKG010000256.1:0-3084 GCF_035406105.1 Methanospirillum sp. | reverse complement strand
AATCTTTTTATTCATTGGATGCAACGGATTTTTCAGGGACATATTCTGCACGATACCTTAAAAGAATATATCCCTCCCTTCATCCCATGAAATCAGCAAAAAAGAACGATCCATCCGTCCGGCAGACCATGATCTTACTACACCTTGTTGGGAATGATCCGATCCTCTCTGAAATCTTGCGACAATATCGTATGGATATCGGAGAAAATATCATAGAAGCATCTCTTACCGGATCCAAGGCTCTTTCCCGGATTTCTCAAAGGCCCGGTGATGTGGTCATTATGACATATCCCCTTCCGGATATGGATGCCTCACAGTTTATCTCCCGGCTGCGGAAAATAAACCATACAATCCCCTGTATCATATTCACCGAAGAAGGACAGGAAGACCTCCTGCTTCCTGCCGGGAGTGGAATGGTATATCTTATCCAGAAGAAGGGAGATCTCCAGGATCAGTGCACAGCAGTATGGGATTTGATAACGAGGGTTATGGGCGACAGAAGGGATGAATTAACTCAGGTACAAAATAAAAGGCTCCTCTCCGCCCTTGCAGAATGCACTCAGGTTCTCCTTCAGGAGAAAGAGGTGGATCATGCTCTTCAAAAGGTTCTTGATATAATCGGATCGGCAACTGACCAGGACCGTGTCTATATCTTTCAGGCTCACCCCGATCCGGTGACTCATGAATTTTTGGTCAGTCAGCGGTTTGAATGGACCCGTGAAGGTATAAAACCGCAGATTAACAACCCGGATCTGCAAAATCTTTCGTTTCAGGTTGTTGCCCCCTACTCATACCGGTTACTCCGGAAGGGAAAGATTGTCGCAGGCCTTATCAGAGATCATCCGGAGAGTGAACGCGAGATACTCAGTGCCCAGGGTATCATCTCTATCCTTTTGGTTCCTATCATCATCCAAAAGAAATTGTGGGGGTTTATTGGATTTGATAACTGCACTACAGAGTATGAATGGAAAAAAGGTGAAAAGGAGACCCTGCTTACTCTTGCCAATACTATCGGAACTGCCATCTCACGTGCTCTGGTCGAAGAGGACCTGAGAAAGACCAATGAATATCTTGAAAATCTGATAACCCATGCAAACGGGCCGATTATTGTCTGGGATCCTGATCTCGCAGTTACGCGTGTGAACAAAGCATTCGAATCCCTTACCGGTTATTCTGCTCAAAATGTGATAGGACGGCATATCAGTGAGATCTTTTCACCGGATGATCAGCACAGGTGGAAAGAACTATTGCAACACATCATGAACGGAGAACGATGGGAGATGGTGGAAATCCCGGTACTTCATCAGGATGGATGTCCGCGATCTGTTCTCTGGAATTCATCCACCATCTTTGGGGAAGACGGGCTGACACCCGTTGCAACCATCGCACAGGGCCTTGATATCACCGAAAAACTTCGGATGGAAAAGGATATTGAGGCGGCTATCAGGCAGATACAGGTAAACTTTGCACAGCAGTCGGTACTGAATGATGGCATCAGAAACCCTCTCTCTGTTATTACCGGGTATACAGAGTGCATACCTGATGATCAGATACGTGAGATGATTTTTCATCAGGTCAGGCTGATTGACGATATGGTCACCCAGCTGGATCGACGGTGGAACGAATCAGATAAAATATTGCATTATCTGCAGAAGCATCATAATGTCATTCTTGAGGGAAATATATCTGCATCTGCCTTTCCCGCCGCTCTCAACCGTGCAACGGTTCGCAAGATCGGGGCTTTGGAGAATCCTTACAAAGCAGATATTATCCTCGATGCAGCAGATATCCTTGTTACGGTCATCGATCTCAAAACCTATGAGATATTATACTGCAATCAGCAGGTAAAAACTATTTTTGGAGAATGTGTCGGTCAAAAGTGCTATATGGTTCTGCAAAAGGATCAGATCTCCCCCTGTCCGGACTGTACAAACCAGCAGCTCACCGATTCATCCCGCCCTCTTGGTATCCATGTTTGGGAGCGGTATTTTGAGAAGAATGGCCGATGGTATATCTGCCATGCACGGGTCATTCCATGGACTGACGGGAGACTGGTAAGACTTGAAATCGCAACGGATATTACCGGACGAAAACATGCAGAAGATCTTCTGCTCCGGAATGAGGAACGATATCGTCAGATTTCGACGCTTACATCTGACTTTGCCTTTTCATGCGTATCTCATAATAAGAGCGGGTTTTTTATCGACTGGATGGTAGGTGCGGTTGAGCCGATATGCGGATATACCATTGATGAGCTCAAAGAAATGGGGTGTTGGAGAGCGATTGTTGTGACAGAGGATCTTCCTGTTTTTGACCGGAATATAACCGGTCTTTCTCCAGGTCAGTCTGCAACCTGTGAGTTGCGTATCCTGCATAAAAATGGAGCTATTCACTGGTTATCCTGTAAAGTGAGGTGTGAGCAGGAACGGTATCATCCGGATACGCTCCGGCTCTATGGCGGGTGTCAGGATATCACTATCATGAGAGAGATTCAGGAGGCTTTGCAGGAGCGGGAAGAGCGATATCGCTCTCTTTCGTCAATGATGCGGATGATGTGCGATACCGTTCCTGATATGATCTGGGCAAAAGATCTCAAAAAAAGGTACATCTTTGCAAATAAGGCCATCTGCAACAAGCTTCTGAATGCCAGGGATACCCTTGAACCGGTTGGAAAGACCGATCTCTATTTTGCTGAACGTGAAAGGCGATCGCATCCCGACAACCCGGACTGGCATACGTTTGGAGATATCTGCCGTGATACGGATCAGATCACCATGGATGCAGGAGAGCCACGGCAGTTTGATGAGTACGGGAATGTAAAAGGATCGTTTCTCTTTCTTGATGTTCATAAAGCCCCGTTCCTGAATGAGAAAGGTGAGATGATCGGAACCGTAGGATCCGCACGGGATGTAACGGCTCAAAAACAGGCTGAATGTGCACTCCGCGAGAGTGAAGAGCGGTACCGTGCCATTATTGCTGCAATTCCTGATATCCTCTTCACACTCGATCAAAACGGGGTGTATCTGACCTGTCATGTAAATGACCCCGCTCTCTTATATGTCCCATTGGAGTATTTGATTGGCA
>NZ_DAONKG010000255.1:0-3099 GCF_035406105.1 Methanospirillum sp. | reverse complement strand
CCCACCGGTCAGTCGCATCCCGAAAAAATTAGTACCGACAGCGATGAGAAGAATCCCCGCTGTAATGATCAATCGCCCCGTCTCCCCAAGTCCGAATGCCGATGCGGCATACCCTGCACCGGTGAGTGCAATAATGGGGACTGCCATGATGGCAGAGAGTAAGAAGAACCAGCCGATAAGCATACCAATATCCGGATTCCATGCTCTGGTCACAAAATATGACACTCCTCCGGCATGGGGAAACCTGACTGAGAGAAACCCCATACAAAGCGCCATAGGGATTGCAAGAATACTCATTAAAACCCATGCAAGAATCGATGCGGGGCCTGCTGAATCAGCCGTAAGACCTGGAAGGAGGAGTATTCCGGATCCGAGGACTGATCCGATATACAACGGGATGATCTGCGAAAGTGACAGGGATGCTGTTTTTGGAATTGATGGCTGCACGGATATCACAATGAATGAAAACGGTTTATGAAACCCTATCTTTGGTCGTTCGGGAAGAAAAGGTACATCCCCCGTTCAGGGTTTGATTATATAACGATACTCTGTCATGAATATGGAAAAGTTAACACAATACACGGCATTAGAAAAATTCCGCAAGCATTTATTACCCTTTACGAACTCTTTCCATCCATTCATTGAGTAGGTGAATAAATGTCATTCTGATATCAGGATGTTCACGTATCTTTTGATTCAGGTCTGGTATATCGTTGCCTGCAAGAACAGCCGGCAGAGTATCTTATCTCCCGTCCCAGGATTGATTCACGAAAAACCCCGCCCTGCTTAAACCGGGATCCCATGTTGCGTCAATAAGTCTCCATGCACCATAAAGGAGTGCCTCTATGCAGAGATGAATGGAAAAGGAGAGATGGGGGAGCAGATCCCGAATTGAATCAGGATAGTCAAATGGCTGATCCTGCCATCTGAATGTGATATATTTGTATCTGACCTGAATACCGGATTGTTCAAACATCCATGAAAGAAGGTAATGTTTCGGCCCGCACCATCCCTTATTCTGGGTAATCATCAGACTGATGATGTCATCTGGCTCCCTCCATTCGGGCATAATTGCATAGGGGATATCCCTGATATGAGTGAATATTGAAATAACTCTCTGTTCTGCTTTCAGACCCTCTGTCCAGTGAGATACAAGAGAAGAATATGCCATATATGAGTCCTTCATATGCCCGTTTGTCTTCATTATATCATTAGGAAACATGTGGTATCAGTATGCACGAAAAGATGTATCTTTTCTGAGATCTCATTTTCTTGGGAATAGTACGTGCGATCATGCAGGGAGGATTTACACAGGTGTCAGAAGATAATCTGAAGGCAGTCTGTATTTATGCACGAAACCAGAAAGGTGTTTTGAAAGATATTGCAGGAACATTTGCAGATCATAACGCCAATATTGTTATGATTCATCTTGAGACAATTCATGGTAGGAACGAGGATGCATATGATGAGCTGTATATTGAATATGAGGGTGACGTTCATCAGGATAATCTTCTCACAGCCCTGCATGAGTTATCTGGTGTCAGGGATGTAATCCAGCATGTTTCTTTTGGCGATATCTATGGAAAACGGGTCATTATCATTGGTGGCGGGGCCCAGGTCGCTCAGGTTGCTATGGGTGCTGTCAATGAAGCAGACCGGCACAATATCAGGGGAGAGAGAATATCTGTGGACACAATACCGCTTGTCGGGGAGAAGACCCTCTCTCAGGCGGTTGATGCGGTAACGAGGCTTCCCAGGGTTGAGATTCTGGTTCTTGCAGGATCTCTTATGGGGGGCGCTGTATCTGAGTCAGTTGACCGGGTTAAGGCAGCTGGAATTCCGGTTATCGCGCTGAATATGGCCGGAAGTGTTGCAGACCATGCCGACCTGGTTGTGACCGATCCTATTCAGGCAGGAGTATTTGCCGTGATGCATGTATCAACAATAGCAGTTTTTGATGTAAACCGTGTACGGGGGAGAAGATTCTGAATAATTCCATTGAGCGAGCTTTACAGGTTCTGATGCATGACGGGATTGTCGTGTATCCGACCGATACCCTGTATGGGCTGGGAGGAGATGCCCTTTCTGATGAGGCAATCATGAAGGTTTTTGAGGCAAAGGGTCGTGAATATCATAAACCAATCTCAATTGCGGTATCAGATCCTGATATGATCAGAGCAGTGGCCTGTGTGGATGAACTGGCTGAGGAATTTATTGATCAGTTTCTACCCGGCCCGGTGACCGTCATTCTGCCAGCCCGGACTATTCTCTCCTCATGGCTGACTGCCGGGACAAAAAAGATAGGAATCAGGTATCCGAATCATGAGATTGCTCTTGAACTGATCTCACGGTTTGACAGTCCCATTACTGCAACCAGTGCCAATCTCTCAGGCGGTCCTGATCCGGTCTCATTGGATCTCTGCACTGTCCCCTATGACTGTGCGATAAATGCCGGACCTCTCTCCGGTATACCTTCAACGGTTGTAGACCTTGAATTGAGGGAGATCATCCGTGCCGGTGCAGAGATAGATGCAGTCGCAGCCTTTCTGGCCCAGTGGTCCTGATGAATCCGGTTCGTCTTCGTGATTTTGTCAGGGACATACATGGATGGTACTATGCCGTAGCAGCCTATGATAATCACACAACGGTTGGCTCTGTTCTCAGGTATATCCCTGATCCTGCCGGTGACCGGGTTGATACCGTAGGCAATCGGTACCGTAAGGTGGAGTTTGAAGAAGCATACCGTCTTATTGAAAAGCATCATCCAGACTGGGTCGGCCTTGTCCATCGAATTCCGAAACATGCGATAGCAGCAGTATTAAAACCGGATGAGCATATAGAAACCATCGCCACACGATATCCAAAGGTTGCAAAACTGGTCAGGGCACTTCATCTGCCTCCGTGTTCCTTTGGCGTTACCGGATCGCTTCTCTGTGGTCTTGGAAGTGAGAGCTCTGATATTGATGGTGTTGTGTATGGTTCTGCCTTCAGACATGCCCAAAAGCAGCTCGTTCGGTCCATTCAGGAAGGGACCGTGGAAGAGCTGGACGAGGAACTCTGGAAGACCGTATATAAAAAACGAAATCCGGATATCTCCTA
>NZ_DAONKG010000254.1:0-3114 GCF_035406105.1 Methanospirillum sp. | reverse complement strand
GGATGATGCAAGAATCAGACCAAAGAAGAATCCGTTTGTCTGAACCGGAAATTCATGCAGCAGCCAGAGCATGACCCGGGAGATCAGGAGAAATGCAAGGCCGATGCCTGCTGAAAGTATCACAAGAAAGAGAATGTCCATCTCCAAAAGCCGGGATTTCAGCGATGTCAGATCCCATCTGATAAGATCACGGATGATGATGGGGGAGATATGGGCAACAGCAGCAATAAGCCGGCCATATATCCCGGTGATGAAGGCGACGGTTCCTCCGGAGACGCCGGGAATGATATCGCAGATACCCATAAGCAGCCCTTTTCCAAATACCGGCAGATATTCAGCAAGAAATGTTCTGATTTGCATGCGTGTCCTTATGTGTTCTTTCTGCAGCTATTTCCATCTGCTGCCAGTTCTTTCCCACACCATTTTGAGTGTCTTTACAATCACATGACAGGAAGGAAATATTTTTGTTTTTACGCCCGCATCTATGAAGTGCAAATAAGACGACATAAGATCTGAACGGATACACAGATGACCCTGAAGAATATGCTGATGTGGGATGAAACCCTGTTTCGGGACCCGGATGTCTTTGAGATAGATTATATTCCTGATCAGTTTCATTATCGTGAATCCCAGATGCGAGAACTGGCTTTTCTCCTCCGTCCGGGCATTAAAGGGTCCCGACCACTCAACTCCATTCTCAAAGGCACTCCGGGAACCGGAAAGACCACCTCAGTCAAAAAGATATTTGCAGACATCAATGAGGTCAAATCAAAGATGATCCCGGTTCATATCAACTGTCAGGTGGAGAACACGCGGTTTATGATCCTGTCACAGATTTACCGGCAGATCGCAGGCCATAATCCATCTGCTGCCGGAAACTCATATAAACGTGTCTTTGAGTCCATCGCTGATATACTCCTGAGCGAGGATCGGGTTCTGCTCATTGCCCTTGACGACGCAAATTATCTTCTTTTTGAGAATGAACTCAATAAAATCTTATACCTGCTGTTACGGTCCCACGAAACATTTCCGGGTACCAGGATAGGAGTCATGGTTATTATATCCGATATGGATGTGGACCTTTCACGAGAACTTGATATCAGAGTGACATCAGTCTTTTCTCCGACCGAGGTATACTTCCCTCCATATTCTGTGGAGGAGACCTTTCAGATATTAAAGGAACGGGTAATGCAGGGGCTGTACCCTGGTGTCCTTTCTGATAAAAATCTGGAACTCATCGTGGATCATACCCTCAGGTCAGGGGACATGCGGGTTGGCATTGATATGATCAAGCGGGCAGGGCTCAACGCAGAGAAGGAAGCAAAACGAGAGATCAGCGAGGAGCATATTCATGAAGCATATAAGATTTCCCGGTTTTTGCATCTGAAATATTCTATTCAGGCTCTGCGCCGTGAGGAGAAGGATCTCCTGCGTTTACTCGTGGAGTTATCCAGAAATGATGAACAACTGACGTCCGGGCAGGTGTATACCGTTGTAAAACGGAGATTTAAATTTGGATACACCGTATTTTACGAGGCTTTGCGAAAACTGGACACACTTCGCCTTATTAACCTTGAATTCCGGGACGGACGCGGGCGTACGCGCCTTATTAACCTTCGCTATGATCCTGATAAAATCCTGCTATATCTATAAAAATCCCCCTTCAGGCTAAAACGAAGAGTTCAATACCGCTGCATCAGAGATGTAATGGTACTCCACGGGGGTTCGAACATGATTAGCGTTAACGAATTAGCACTTGAGATATTTGATAATCTTGCAAACTATTCAGAAGATTTCAATGTCGCATATCACGAACTTGACAACGGCGCAAAGATAGTCGATTGTGGTGTATCAGTTCCAGGCGGATATGCGGCAGGACGTGCATTTACCGAGATCTGTATGGGGGGACTTGGTGAGGTCAATTTCAGAATGGGTCAGATAAAGAATGTCCCTATGCCCTTTATCGAGGTAACCACAGATTACCCTGCAATCTCCTGTCTTGGTGCACAGAAGGCCGGATGGACGATAAAAGCAGGGAACTACTTTGCCATGGGATCAGGCCCGGCACGTGCCCTTGCGCTCAAACCCAAGCACACCTATGAAGTCATCGGTTATGAGGATGAGAGTGATGATGCGGTCATCGCCCTTGAGTCTGATCACCTGCCCAATGGCGAGGTCATGGAAAAGATCGCAAAGGACTGTGGCATTGATGTTGAGAACCTCTGTGCTGTTGTTGCACCGACCGCCTCCCTGGTCGGATCCATTCAGGTGTGCGGCCGGTGTGTTGAGACTGCCGTGTACAAGCTGAACGAGCTTGGGTTTGATACCAGAAAGATAACCGCAGCAATAGGAACTGCCCCGATTCCACCAGTAAAGGCAGATGCAACCAAAGCGATGGGGACGACCAATGACGCCACCATTTATCACGGGCAGATCAACCTCACGATGAAAGCCCCCGATATTGTCAATTTCCTTGACAAAATACCCAGCAACAAGTCAAAAGGATATGGAAAGCCCTTTTATGACATCTTCAAGGAAGCAAACTTTGACTTTTACCAGATCGACACTTCACTCTTCTCCCCGGCAGAAGTTACCATTAATGAACTGACCGAAGGAAAAGTATACCATGTCGGCGAAGTAAATCCGGACGTGACGTTAAAGTCATTCGGATATATCTGATCTCCTTTTTTATAATTTAAAAAAGAATTAGGCGGAGATACCAAGAGCGCTCATCAGCTCTTCAAGCGGAATCCCATGTGCTGCTGCTGCTTCTGCGACAGTCTCTCCCCTGCTTATTGCACAACCGACACAACCCATACCAAAGCGGGCAAATATCGCGCCTGCATCAGGCTTTTCCTGCAATACTTCTAGGATTGTAGAATCTTTGGACAATGCCATATGCTCATAGGTACGATAGGTCACGAATAAAAGGATAACGATCCTGCATGGAATCGGTCATGATTGAGTACTATAAAAAGATCCATTTCCATATATAACAACAGAACGGCATACCAGCCTTTGATGATACCATGCTCTGGATTTCAACCACCTGTATGCGGGAGACACCGCTTGACATCGCCCTTGAAAGTATCGGCTCCCTGACTCGGGGGGTTG
>NZ_DAONKG010000253.1:0-3121 GCF_035406105.1 Methanospirillum sp. | reverse complement strand
CTTAAATGAGTCATTTATCTTTGTAACGAAGTCAAGATGCATATATTCATCATGATATTTCCCTTCGATTCTCTGTACGTCTTCTGAAATGTTTTTCATCTCAACAACCTTCCCAAAAACACATCTCATATCCCACACCGTCCCGTATGCCGAAGGTTTTTGAAATCCCATGTGAATATAATGTTCCGGCTTGAAATCTGTTCCAATCCTGAGCACACCAGTATACGGAATGTGGATGTGAAGACCTGTATATTCAAAAGCATCATATCGCCCAGGAGCAGCGTCTATTCCATGAATCGGGGGATAATGTCCATATTTATCATTCACACACAAGGTATTCAGATACAGCATATCCTCCTCAATGATATACGTACAATAAAATCCCCGATAACATGCGGTATGCATCATACTCGGTGTTAATCCATATTTCTTTGGATCAAACAGCCCTGTTTCGTCATCAGCATTTTCAAATCCAAGAATTTCATATTTATTTGTTTTCCATATGATACTATCCGGTATTTGTGACGTCATAGTACTCTTGAGAAAGGAATTGGAAATGAAGGGGTAAAAATATTTGGAACATGACTGATAAGTACGATAATAACAATAATTCCTTACTCATCCAGCATTTTCAGCAATGCATCCCGAGGATCTGTATAATACATGACCACCAATCTTGCAGCGAGTTCATCAGACATTTCGTTCATCTGTTTTCGACAGGAAACTGGAAGAACAATCGCTAAAGCCCCTTTTTCTGCTGCAAGTTCTGCCATATCAAGTGCATTATAAACCGGCTCAAGAGTTCCACCAACACTCATCCCTCCGGCAATTACATACCCTCCTTTCGTACTCTTGTTGAGAGCAGCAGAACAAAGGGCGATTAATATTGGAACAGACAAAGAAGATCCTCCACTTACGGGGGTCATTGCCCGGACCTGAACTGAGAATTCAACAGAAGTAGGATCATGATCCCCGACAAGAGATTTTGCTTGAGTATAGAGAACTTGTTCAGCAGATCGTATACTTTCCCGAAGCCCTGCAGCAGCTTTTACATTAATCAGCCGGATAGAAGAACCGGGAGTAACAGTAATCTCGAGTTTATAAAGTCCATTCCCTTCATTTCCTTCTCCAGGGCCCAAAGCCCAGACTTGTCCGGGAGGAAGTGGTTCTGGCGAAATAGTATTCTCACGATGAAGTTCCGGAGTTGATACGTACTGCTCGATCCCTTCAATACCAAGCCGGTAACTAAACATGGTATTTCTGAATTCTGCGGAACCAATCCGTTTTTGTTGTTCCTTTACTCTTCTTCTACATTCAAGGGCTAGGCGGACAGCCCACTCAAGATCTTCGTCCGAAATATCCGAGTCATGAGCAGGATACAGAAGTTTTAGTAATCCATCAAGGGTTTTTAAGACGCCGGTCCGATCTCTACCAGAAAGAGCATCCCCAAATGATACCCGATCCATTATCTTTGGAAGGTGGGAATCGTTTCTCAGTTGTCTAAAGCATTCAGACAGGAAATCAGATACAAGGCCAAAATGAGTGGTAAGTTGTGTCGGATGATATTTTGGGAAATCCCATCCGGGTATGTAACTATGAATCCGGTCCATGAAAGCAGTATCGTCCCTCATCTCCGGAGGAAGGGGACCGAAAAGATGACCAATCCGTTGTTGATGTTCAACATCGACATCAAAATTCCCAACCATTACAAGACTTCCCTCAGCCCTGATATTCTCTCTTCCACGGCTGAACTGACCGGAGGCCATGTACCCTTTCATAATATTGACACCCTCTTTCGTGTCAAATTTGATTCCAGCTACTTCATCAAAACAGACCAGATCATACTGACAGACAAGTCCTCTCTGGCCGGTTGCATTATTGACAAACATCTTTGCAACGGTTGCTTTTCCTCCACTCACCAGATGGGAATAGGGACTAATTTCCTGGTAAATGTAACTTTTACCCGTTCCCCTTGGACCGAGTTCAACACAATTGTAGTTCTTTTCTACATAGGGGATCATCCGGAGGAAAATAACATCCTGTGCTCTTTTTGAAAGGGTTTCAGGTTCAAGTCCAATACTTCTGATGAGAAATGAACGCCATTCTTTGGTGCTCATCTGCCGACGGCCCTCAGCAAGATCGGAAAGGACATTTCTTTTCGAGAGTTGAATCGGTTTTAAATTTGAAATGGAGAAGGGCCTGCCTCCTTTCCCTTCAATTCCACTTCCATATTCGATCTCGACTTCAGCATAAAACCCTCCGGTAAGCATCCGTTCATTATCATAGACCATCTCCGCAGGGATGTACACATCATCAAGGATCAACGAGGGAAGACTCACTTCAAAAGTATCAGTTTTGGTATCGAGTCGTGCAGTTACGAGATCTATTATTTTGACGGATCCTTTCTCTCTTGCACGGGCTTTAAATAACTCCTGTTCACCTGCCCGGACAATCCGTTCCTGAAGTTGTCTTTGAACGATTTCAAGTCCTTCTTTGATCTCTTCGTCATCAGTTGTTGCACAATATCGCCCGATAAGAAATTCAGCAACATATGTCGGGACCGGATAACTCCCTCTGAATTTCTGAGCCAGATCTTTCCGGACGACGTATCCATCAAATAATCCAGTTACCCGCTCGTCCAGATTATCTAATTCGGCCATATAATTCAAGTCCCCCCTATGATAGTATCTTTCTGGGTGACAATCTTCCCTGTTTGATCAGTAATCACTATCCAGGCCTTTTTTCTTTCGTGTGAATCATCCCGTATTGTGATGGAGATAACCCCATCAATCGGAATTGTCATTTGGTCCAATGGGTTTCCATCCTCATTTTTCAGGAACGTTGAGGATGCATCGCCTGGCTGTTCCCGAATATCTATGATATATCCTGGACCGGTTGTCGCCGTAATTTTACATCTCATTCCCTTCCATTTACTCTCACCGATAACCACACCAGCCGTACGACTCCTCCCTTTCATAATAGTAATTTCTGGAATAACCATCTCCTGAGGAGAGAGACCACCATGATCGAAGACCTTGTTCTCCTCAAAGCAGGCACTCTTCGGGGCACAAGCAATATTCTTCGATCTGTCCCAGAACCAAGGCAGAACTGGATATGAGAC
>NZ_DAONKG010000252.1:2063-3186 GCF_035406105.1 Methanospirillum sp. | reverse complement strand
ATCTCATTTAATTTATATATCAAAACATTTTTATATAGATTAACTTTATTTACTTTACATGTATATTAACGATCCATATAAATCGTATAATAATCCGGGGTCTAAAAAACATCAGAATAAAAATTCCGATTTCAAGGAAACTGTTTCCAAACCAAAGAATTATAACAGGATCAAATGTCCGGTGTGTAAAAGTGCACTAGTTACCTGCAATTTTTCATATATCGATATATATAATGGAAGAAAATTCAAACGTTCAACATATGAATGCAGATCCTGTTCATGCCAGTTCGAACGAAGCAAAGAAGTTACAAATGAATTAGATACTTCTCCAAATATTTAATATAATTTGACTCGAAATATATACTGGGGATATCTGATATGAATCCGTTTTCTGATTATCAATTTCCTGATTTAATGACGATTCATGAAAATTTTATCATCAATTCGATTATGGGGAATGATTCGGATGAAGAATGTCTTCCCTGTATGAAAAATTATGAAATGATTCATGCATCAACCCAGATGATTGAAACACGAACTGAAGATGATTTCAGACGGGAGATCAGAAACTTTGGTCTTCGCCTTGTTCCATATGGTTCATCAGATAGAGTTTATCAGGTTAAAATGCCCATGATTTCAAATACGTATGATGATTCCAGAAAGATAAAGCCGGAACCATATACATATTATAATGATCCTGAAGGAAATCTTCCCGATGATATGCCGACAGAACCCGTGATTTATGTTGAATGATACCGGAATAATATCAGATGATAACTGAACAACTACCTTTTTATTCTTTGAGATCCAATTAAATATCATGTTGTTTACACTGAAGGTTGAGGACAGGGATAGTAGAAATCCCGATTTTTACAGATTGCGGAATTACCAGTTCAAAAATTTTTATGATCTGTACAAAAAAGTGGGTGCAATGATCGATAAGTCTGATTCATATATGTTCAGTTCTGATTATTTATTATGTCTGAAACGGAAAACCCATATAGTTACCTGCGAAATTTCAAACATTTATAAAAAAATCCCGGTTAAGTACATCATGGAAAGTTATGCATAAATTCAAACATTATGTACAAAATTTATTAAATTTATTAAATTTATGCATAAA
>NZ_DAONKG010000252.1:0-1963 GCF_035406105.1 Methanospirillum sp. | reverse complement strand
ATAAATTCAAACATTATGTACAAAATTTATTAAATTTATTAAATTTATGCATAAAGTTACCCGAAATTTCTGAAGTTATACCTGAAACTTCATTCCTGTTATTTTCTCTCCACCTTTGTTATTAATGGTAAAAAATATATAATAACTCCATGAAGCGATTGTATCTGATCGAAGAATGCCCGTTAATTGTGCATGGCTTCATTGAATATAATGATCAGGATCATGATCGCGTGGAATTATTAATACGGTATATCCATGCAAAATACAAGTCTATTAGTGAGATCTGGATTCGTGAATATTCAACAATAGAAAAGCACAGGCTTGATACCATTACCCAGTTGCTATCCAGATATACCGGGGTACATGGATTATTGTTACATCTCGATACCAGCAATATAAAATATACGTATTATCCGATTAATGAATCTGAACTGTATTTTGTTTTAAAATAAATAATTACCGCAGGGTTTTATGAAGATTGATGTGCAGGACGGGCATGTCCCGAAACGGATAACCGGCTACGTTGAATATATTGATACAAAAGATGAATATTTTGCCCAGTGTCTTGCAAATTATCTGAATTATGAAAATCTTTATCTGTTATACCGGGTTATCTATTATATCAGACGGGAACGTATCAAATATAATGTCGGATCTGTCAGATACTTTACCTTAAATACCGTAACAATTTACCCGGAAATGCTTGAATCCGGATATGTCTTAAAATTAAATGATGAACTGACAAAATTCAGATTTATCCAGTTGGATATTGATAAACCGGAACGTTACCAGCCGTTTTATGATATGTTAACCAGTGAATACGATCTGTTCATTAAATACGGGGTTCTTACATTGGTTACCTGCACAAATAAAAATAAATTATCAACGATCAGGTTTTTTACCAGAAACCGGGTTACCATCATGCCGTATATGTTCAGGGGTAATTATGAATCATGGCTTCTCCAACGTCTTGGTGAATATAAAGCAAAATATATGGAAACAGTCCCGATCAATATCATACCACCACCAATCTTTGATTTATACCCACCATTAGGTTAAAAATAATAAACATTCAGGTTTTATCAGTGTATCAAAAAAGATGACAATTCAGTCATTTTTATTATCCTCATTCAGTATCGCCAGAATGTATTCCTCATATGTATAATTTTCGGAATTTTTTCCTATCCAGAATGCAAAATACATCTTTTGCTGAACAGTCAGATCCTTGATATACGCAATCTGGCTCATGACATCAAGCGGGCTGACCACATCACAGTACCTGTATTTTTTACTTAAAAATAATCCGAGATTCTTAAGGATCTCTTCAAAATACGCCTCTTCTATATCATATACCGTATTTTTAATGGTATGCGTGATAACCTGCCTGCTCTCTTCTTTCCACTCCATCATGATATAACTCCTTATCTTTTTGATTTCCGGTCCCATCCCTGATATACAGTTTTAATACATCATTTACACTGTATTTTTTACCTGCACTGTCCTGTAATATACATTCAATTCGTTTTTCCCTGATTCCCGGCCACTGTGTGCAATACCACCGGTAATTCCCTACTACCTCAAAATCGCGCATGATATTTGGTATAAACTTACATAATTCACTATTTAAAATAACAGGATTTGTAAGCAGTTCCTCAACATATACATATTTCCCGTCCTGCTGCCAATACGGACATCTGATACCGTTAATATTTCCATTATCGCAGTATTTTATTGTTTTTCCAATAGTAAACGGACACGGCAGATATGACATTGATTTTTGTATATATCAACCACTAAATAAATGTTTCGAAAAAGAATGAATCATTTATAAACTGTTAGTGTAATTTTCAATAACTAAATAAATGAATAAATAACTAAATAACTAAATAAATGAATTATTTATGACACTAGAGGGTGTTGCTTGACTAAAATTTAGAAAATTTTTGGTAAGTACATATTCCAA
>NZ_DAONKG010000251.1:0-3225 GCF_035406105.1 Methanospirillum sp. | reverse complement strand
CTTACCAGGAGTACTGTCCCAGATCATCTGGAATGCATCTTCCTTACACCAGTTCGGACATCCGATATCAATGTAGGTCTCGGCGGTCTGGTTGGTAATCGGGAGAACCTTCTGGATGTACTTAATGATCATATAACCACTTGTAACCCCGGGACAGAGATGATCATGGAATGCTGCGGCGTTCATGAAATCGTAGGTTGCACCGGCAGCCCAGACGTTTGAAAGCCCTACGAGAGAGAATTCATTGCCCCCGAATTTCTTCTTGTTAAAGGTGGTGTTCCCTTCGCTTGGGTTTGCAAGTAATTTGTCTAAGTTTGCATTCATCAGGGTTACCTGACTAAATGCCTTGTCTGCAGGGAGTGCTGCACGGTCCTCCGCACTCATCGAGTAAAAAGACGGATCAGGTTCCATGTATGCAGCCATACCGGAGTCCTTGTTGTAGAAATAGAACCAGAGACCTTTCCAGTCAGGACGATTGATCTGATAAAGATTATTATCTCCGTTTCTAAGGCCTGATTTGTCGGTAAGGCCGGAAAGGGCACGCTCGGTTGTTTTTCCTTTAACGATGGCATGTCCAGCGTTGGTAAGTGCCAGGATGTTATCTGCTCCCGGCTCAAATTTCAAAAGGTCCATGCCCACTTCAGCTGCCCGGGACCCGAGATCATACATCACATCATCTTCAGCAACTACTGATATCGGGATAAGGAGACAACAAAGTGCTAACAGGAGTGGTATTATTCTTCTCATGCGATTCCTCATTCATCCGGAATGATAGCCATTCACTTTCGTACCTGACGTCCATTACAGGAAAGCACGAATTTAATACAAATTTGTATTATCATGCATTACTCCTGCTATGAACATCGTAAATAGTTATACGATAACCATCAAATTTATAATTTTTGAAAATGATTTGAAATTAAATTACAATTGTGAAGAATAATTATTGTTTTTTCAAGTAAGATATGAATATTTTTTAAAATTTATATTTCTGATAATACCGATTTATGTTTCCTGCGAAGACTATATGAATCTCTTTGGATAATCATTAGTGATATATGTGTTCACCTCAACCCATTCAGGAAAAGAAGTCCGGAGAATTCCCCACGTACGATGAAGTAGTTGAGTTTCACGGGCATTCATGCGGAGGACTTGCAAGCGGGTTCCGGGTTGCTGTTGCTGCAATGAAAGCACTTGGGGTAGAGCGTCCAAAAGATGAGGAGTTAGTTACCATCGCAGAGACAAATGCCTGTGGGGTTGATGCCATCCAGTTCATAACCGGATGCACGGCAGGCAAAGGGAATCTCATCATCCATGATTATGGAAAACACGCGTTTACTTTTTATTGCAGGAAGAGCAATAAAGCCGTTCGTGTTGTCACCTGTCTTGACGGATTCATGCCTGAGGAGATGCACGCACTCAGGCCAAAAGTATTCTCCGGTCAGGCAACAGAGGAAGAAAAGGCACGGTACCAGGAACTTGCACATCAGGGCGTTCATGCAATACTCGCAGCACCTGAAGAGAAAATTCTGAAAATTACATATGTTGATATAAAGCCGCCACAGAAAGCGATAATGTATCAGTCAATACCCTGTGAATGCTGTGGTGAGATGGTGGCCGATGGGAAAACCCGTGAACTTGATGGAAAGCGGGTGTGCATGCCGTGTTATCTTTCAGCTACGAATCAATAATTAATCTTTATCCCTCTTTTTAGTCATTCAGAGTTTTCAAGTCGAAATGAGATACTAATAGAACAGGATTGAAGCGGTATCTGATGTTATTTCTGTTCAGAGATGTCAAAAGCTGGCAGGTTCTCATTCATGTATGCAGGAGATATACATGTTATTTCCAGGATATTGGATGGTATCCAAAAAATCAGCCTCCTGGTATAGATCTTCTGGATGAGACTAATTGAGAATCCATTCTATCTTGAGTAATTGTTTGATCAAACCCTCTTTTCGAGACCGGAGGTGCTCATTCAGACCTAAAAAATTATTTTTCTCCGACGACAACAAGTCTGTAGGGATGGGCAATAACCTGTAACCACGAGAAACCGATATCCTGTACCAGAATTTCTAATTCATCTTTTGTATACGCTGCCTGAACTGAAGTCTGAAACCCTTTTTTAATCTCCGGACCCTGACAGCTGCCCAGCATGAACTGGTAGATCTCAGGTGACAGATCCCTTCGGAGATCACTCACAGCAAACCCTCCGCCGGGTTTTAAGACCCGATAAATCTCTGAAAAAACTCTCCCAGGATCTTCCCATTCATGCAGGGATCCGTTTGAAAACACACGATCAAAACAATTATCAGCGAATGGCATTGAGAGGGCATTCCCTTCCCTGTAGGTTGTACGGTCAGAAAGACCATAATCCTGACTGTTCTTCTCTGCCATACGAATCATCGCAGGACTTATCTCAAGGCCGGTCAGGTGAGTTTTTTTCGTATGTTTCAGCCATTCAAGACCAAAGTATCCGGGTCCCGGGCCAATTTCAAGAGCGCTATCTCCTGGTTTTGATGTCCGGACAAGTTCCTCAACCGGGAGGTGCCCGGCATCCCGAAGCCCTCTTTGCATATGATCGTACTGCTCTACGGTTATTTCATCCTGAATTCCTTCAGTTGTTTCTGGTATTCTGGGTTTTAGTGTCATGTGTTCCTCTTTTATGTCTGTTTCACGGGGATGTGCATATCGTGCGTCAACCACTTCTTCAAGCCTGAGCAGTCTGCCGTTTCGCCGTTGTATGAGCGGGACACGGTTCTGACTTCCCGTTTCCCGGAATGATCTCATTGACGAGGTAAAACTTGCTGTATCATATACGCCTGAAAATCGTGCACAGAGGTCAGCAAATTGTTTTTGTTCATCAGGTGTCAACCTGGAAAGACCGGATTCGAGAAATCCATAGATCTTTTCTTCAGTAGAAAGGACCCATTCCTCACCTTTCTCAGTAGGTATCACCTGAATACTCCGTCTGTTCTCTTCATCCGGAACTCGTTTGACATATTCCTCCCGCTCAAGGTAATTGACCAGGTCTGTTGCAGAGCTGGGGGATATCTCAAGCATCCCGGCAATATCTCCCATACAAATCCTGGAAAAATATGCTGAGTAGAGTATCTCAATTGCTCCCGGGCTGAGAAGGTTTTTTCTTCCTTTATTTGTTCCAAAGATCATACTCATCACTGTAGAAACAAATCCCAGGGAGAGTCGTAATCGGGTTGTTGGATC
>NZ_DAONKG010000250.1:0-3232 GCF_035406105.1 Methanospirillum sp. | reverse complement strand
GGATAATCCCGAACATATCCCTCTGAAAAAACTTTTTCATACCCTTCCCTGGCCTTTTTCGGATCTGAAAAGTATGAGCAGAAGTCTGTTCCGATTAGTTTCTCCCGTGAATACCCGGTTATTAACTCAGTTGCGTGATTGACATCCTGGATTGTTCCGTCAGGACCAATCGTGACGAGAGGATCAAGGTTTACCTCAATGAGATTTCTGCTATAAGTACTGGCATCTTCTAATTCCTGTCTGAACCGTATTATATCTGAAATATCACGTGCCACAGTGGAAAAGATCATCTCATCTCTTTTGCCCTTTTTATGGGCGATGATCACCTGTGATACCGGGATGATGGTTCCGTCGGTTGCAATCAGCCGGGTCAGACCCTGCCAGATACCCTCCCTCATGGCAATCCTCCTCCCTTCACGGATCTTTTCCCAATCATCAGCACTCATAAAACAGGCATTATTATACCTGGTAATGTCAGCAGAATCTGGAATTTTTAAAAGTCTTCTTCCTGCCTTGTTCATGTACAGCAGATCCCCATGTATATCTGAGATTCTAACGATATCGGGGGTATTTTCGATGATGGCACGAAGTCTTTTGTTATGTTCCTGAATAATTTTTGATTTGGTAATGTCCCGGCCGATTCCCCGGTATCCGGAGAACTGATTCTCCTCGTTGACCAGAGGGATTCCTGATAGTTCGATCCATACCTCTGATCCGTCTTTGTGGGTAATGGGTAGGGAGATCTGTTCAAAAGAGGAGGCGTGTGAATCTGAAAAATAGGCCTTTATGTTCTCCTGGCAATCAGGATTGGTCTTCTCCCAGATCTTTTTCCCGACGATCTCTTCGGTTGAGTACCCCAGGATTGCAGTAACTTTTGGATTAATATAAACGATGGTTCCGAAGAGGTCGGTTTCCCAGATGATGTCGGTAGTAATTTCGGTAAGGTTCCGGTATTTCTCCTCACTTCCCTTCAATGCCAGTTCCAGTTTTTTTCGCTGGTCAATCTCCTTTCTCAGCTGCGCCGTCATCTCCCGAAGTTCAGAGGTTTTCTCTTGGACATCCTGGTTAAACTCTTTTTGGAGCCGTAGATAGAAGTTCTCTCTCTCCCGTTCTTCGGTAATATCCCGCCCGTATCCATGAAGTTCGGTCAGGATACCCTGCTCTCTGACTGGATGAAATACCCATGTCTGCCAGCGTACGGAGCCATCATTCATAACGACCTGGATATCGGTAGAGGCCGGTTCGTTCAATGACTCATTCTGTATGACAATATTTAAGATCCGGGTAAAATCATCCTGGGTGGCAAGTGGGATGCCATTCGTGTGAAGAAGGTCAGATACCTTCACTTTACAGTACTTGGCATACGACTCGTTTACATAGAGGACTTCTCCTCCGGCACTGAGATGCAGAATGAAGTTCGGGGTTTCATGGGTCAGATATTGATACGTTTTGACATGATTCTTCTCTTTTTTTGATGAAGATTCCATGCCGGTCTGTTCAGCCAGGAGCAATGCAAGACCCTGAGTTCCATCATCAAAAATGCAGGGGACAATTGAGAGGTTGTATCCCCTTTTTCGCCATATAATCTCTTTATGGAGTGGTGGTGCTATTACTCCGGTCCGGTATTCCTGAATATACTGTTTCACGAGGGGGTCGGTGAATGCAGGATGAAATATTTCCGAAAATGGTTTGTGGAGCAGTTCATTCTTTTCCGAACCGGTCATCTCTTTGCAGGGGCCCAGAACTTCTTTTATATAAACCAGCTGATCCAGACCGATAATACATCCCTGGGTGACAAGTGGAAGGGCATGAAAAGGGATTCGTGTGGTTTTGCGATAGAGTTTTACCTTTCCATAGGATCGAAGTTCTACCCTGCCCTGCATGTGCATAATAGAGAGATATTTGGCAACAAGGTTCCGATTCAGGGTGAGGGCTGTTGATATCTCTCCGATACTAACCCCTTGCGGAAAATCTGATAAGAATTCCAGGATACGCGAACTGGTTGCAATGTCACCCTCCTGGTATACCATATGTTCTGATTTTTATTTAGATCTTATAATGGAATTGATATGCATGGCATCAACGCTATGCAGATCCGCCGATTTTTACATTATCATAGAGAAGATCTTGTATACTCGGTGATGTCGGATGGTAATTGATACCTCAGATCTCGGTTTCTGCCAGAATATTTTAAATGGGGTTGCTAAGCCTGTCATTCAAGTACGCACTGACCGGACAATTGAGATGATTAATGATGCAGCTCTTGATATCCTGAATATCTCCCGTGATCAGGCGGTAGGTCAGAAATGTGATTTATTATTCAGAACTGATGATTGCGAGGGCGGGGAGTGTGCGATACTTCGCGCAATGCGGGAAAAAAGAAAGATCGAAAGTGAAACGATTGCTCATATACGTGGGAATGATATCCCCATTCGTTATTATGCCTCTCCTTTATGTAATGAATCAGGGGAAGTCATCGGGGCAGTTGAATATTTTGAGGATATTTCTGATTTAAAGAAAAAAGAAGAAGATCTAAAACTCGTAAAGGAAAAGATGCAGGGTGTTCTCAATGGTGTCGCAACCCCGGTCATTGCCATTGACATAAATCAGAAAATTACTCATATTAACAAGGCGGGAGCAGATCTGTTTCAAAAACACCCTGAGGACCTTATTGGGTCATTTTGTCATACGTTATTTAATACCGATGTCTGTCAGGGTAAAAATTGTGCCACAATGCGGAGTATCCGTGAACAACGGATCATTACTGAAGAGACAGTTGCCCACATCGGGGAGAAGAATATTCCGATTCTCATTACAGCAACTCCAATAATCGATGATCAAGGTATATGCACGGGCGCTGTAGAATTTATTATTAATCTGACAGAACAAAAAGCAGCAATTCAAGACATTCTTACCTTAACACACGCCGCAGTCGAAGGTCGTCTTGAAACTCGTGCTGATGCAACAAAACACCAGGGTGATTTCCGGAAGATCGTTGAGGGTGTGAATGCTACCCTTGACGCGGTAATCGGCCCGCTGAATGTTGCTGCTGAGTATGTCGACCGTATCTCAAAAGGCGATATTCCCCCGAAGATCACCGACTCGTACAGTGGTGATTTCAACGAGATCAAGAATAACCTGAACCAGTGCATTGATGCCGTGAATCTCTTGATCGCTGATGCTGGCATGCTGACACAGGCAGCGGTTGAAGGAAGACTGGACACCCGTGCTG
>NZ_DAONKG010000249.1:0-3243 GCF_035406105.1 Methanospirillum sp. | reverse complement strand
GACATTCAGAGGGGACACGGGTGGTGTATGGTGCTCAACCATGGCATACGCAGCAGGGTTTCCATAGAGCACCGTACCGTCAAACCCGACAATGATTACCGGATCATGAATGTTTTCAATAATGATCCGTCGCTGCTCTTCTATCTCACGAATGGTGCGGTCCTTTTATTCTCGTTCAGTAATATCCAGAATAATGGAGCATAAATAATCAATGGAACCATCATACTTTCTGACTACGCCGGTTGAGATAAGCACATCAATGAGTGAACCATCTTTTCTGATATAGCGTTTCTCAATATTGACCGGGTCCGTTCCGGCAAGGACAGACCTATATCTCTCCATCTCCTGTGCAAGGTCTTCGGGCGGAGTAATATCAGTCCATTTCATGTTTTTAAGCTCATCTTCGGTATATCCAAGCATGGATAGGAGAGCATTATTAAAATAGAGCCATCTGCCATCAGAGGTGGTAATGGCAATACCGACCAGACCTGAGTTAAAAATTGACCGGAATCTTTCTTCACTCCTTCTGATCTCTTCCATATTTTCCGATATCTGAACATACTGGGAACGAAGTTCCTCCTCAGTTGCAGCAATCTCCTCATAGGCAGCAGTCAGTTCTGCATTACTGTGAAGGAGTGCTTCATCTGCCTTTTTTCTCCGGATAATATTCCATACCCCGTTCATGAGCAGGGTCAGCTGGCGGATATCCTCTTCTCCATAGGGTTCGTCTTTATTTCCCACACCCACAAGCATAACGATGTGATCACGATCAAAGATGGGGACACCCAGATGCCGGATAATGTGTACGTGACCATCGGGAACTCCTTTTTTCAGGGAATTCGGAGCTGCATACTCATTTGTTATGACCGGTCTTCTTTGTCTGACCGGCTCGCCCCATAGTCCAGTCTTTTCAAGCGGGTACACAAAATTACGGGAGGGGATCTGACATTCGTCCATCGCTCCGTGAGACCAGGCATGCATGGTCAATATGGTCTCTTCATCATTGACAAATGCAACATACCCAATCTGGCTGAGTGTGAGGCGGACCGCCTCTTCAAGAGCAAATTCGGTGATCTCATGTATGGACAGATCAGTCATCTGACTGAGCTTGAGGAGTGTTTCAAGTCTGGACTCGTCAAGACGGAGTTTCTCCTCCACCTGCTTAAGACCGGTGATATCAGTATGAGTTCCGACCATCCGGATTGGTGAACCATACTCGTCCCGTTCCACCACTTTCCCCCGTGCCTGTATCCATCTCCATCCTCCGTCTTTTGTCTTCATCCGGAACTCAACGACATAGCCCTCGTCTTTGTGGAGGATGTGTTCCTGAATTTTTTGCTGCACCAGATCGAGATCATCCGCATGCACAAGCGATTTCCAGGTCTCATACGTAGAAGGAAGTTCTCCGGGGGAGTACCCCAGCATGAGAAACCATTGTGGACTGAATACGGCATCCCCGGTCATTACATTCCAGTCCCATATGCCTTCATTTGATGCGGCCAGGGTGAGCCGGTACCGTGATTCGGACTCTTCCAGCAACTCTCTGGCTTCGTGTAATGGTGTGATATTGCGGATTGACTCGATTGCCCCGATTATCTTCCCCTGCATATCAAACAGAGGACAGGCAGTGATCCAGAAATAATATTTTTTCCCATTCCTAAGCCAGGGCCTGGTCATCTCTGCCGTCAGATTATGTTCTATGCGGTTTAATGACGGATACTGCTCATACATATCAGGATTGTTATCGAGGACATAATCGATCAGCATCGGACGTCTTTTTTTGTAAAAAGGGAGGGCATACGCATAATCGCCCTTTCCAAGAATATCGGAAGCTGGAATACCGGAGAGACGTTCCATGGCCTGATTCCAGGCGATAACAGTATGGTTTGTGTCTATCGCAAAGGTTGCATCAGGCAGGAAATTGATGATCTCCGTTTCTCGTTGCCTGAGAAGAAGCACCTCCTGCTCAACCCGGCGGTGCGACACTGCATGATGAATCTTATTGGCAAGTTCAGTAAACTGTGCCTTGGGATCTCCGCCTTTTTGCAGGTAAAAATCAGCTCCGTTATTGAGTGCCTCTATTACCACCTCTTCCCTTCCTCTCCCGGTAAAAAGAATAAAGGGAGTTGAAAACCCCCGTGCACGGACTTCCTTTAAAAAACCGATGCCATCCATTACCGGCATCTGATAATCAGAAATAATTGTCTCAAATTCCTGTCCGGTCATGAGATCAAGTGCTATATCAGCTCCTGTAGCAGTTGTGACGTTAAAATTCCCGATCCGTTCAAGGAATATCTTTCCTAAGGCAAGAAGATCAGGTTCATCATCAACATACAGGATAGAAATTCGATCACTCATGTCAGATCTCCATATCGCCATTTTCCTGAAGGTACACCGATCTCAAAGCGGACTCCCTGCCCGTATATTCCACATTCGTGTATAGAAAGACCGGTAATAGAAAGTATCTCACGTGCCAGAAATAGTCCTATGCCGGTATGTTTCCCAAAACCATGTTCAAAAATCATCTCCTTCTCAGCCGTTTGTATTCCGGTTCCATTATCCTGGTAGACAAGTATCAGGTCGCCATTGTGCTCAACGATCTGGAGAGATATGTCTGTTACCGTCTCTCCGTGTCGTACAGAGTTCTCAAGAAGTGTGGTAAATACTTTTCTGATGATAGGATCTGTGAATATCTCCAGATGCTTTGGTATATCAGTATGGAATGTGATATCCGAAGGGAAAACCTCCTGATATGCTGATTCAAGGATCGGATAGAGCACCTGCCAGCCGGTACTATACACTCCGAAAGATTCATATTCGCGGGTAAAACTGATTATACGCTCTATCTGTCCGGCAGCAGACTTGGCTTTTTCTATATACTCACGTATTTGCCTTGGATCATCTGAACGGGATGCAAGATCATAAAACATATCCATGGTGGATATCTGGTTGTAGATATCATGCCTGGTAAGACTGGTAAGCAGGCGGAGTTTCAGATTTGACTGACGAAGGGCCTCTTTATCGTACCGCTGATCAGTAATATCACGAACGATGGCAAGGACTTCATGAGGGGCTGAACGGATGATTCTCACCTCAAACCAACAAATGTTATCCCGCATATCCAGGGAGTACTCAAAGAACTGCATCTGCCCGGTTCGAAGTGTCGTTTGTATTGCTGCAAGACCCTGGTCTGCAATGGGAGCAGGGAGAACTTCATGCAGGGATTTGCCAATCAAATACTCC
>NZ_DAONKG010000248.1:0-3257 GCF_035406105.1 Methanospirillum sp. | reverse complement strand
TTCCGAAGGATCGTTGAAGGAGTCGATGAAACGCTTGACAGCGTTATCATCCCGGTAAATGAGGCTCTTCGTGTCTCGAAAGAATATGCAAATTCGAACTTTGCTGCACGAGTGGATCCTTCACTGAAGGTATCAGGTGACTGGGTCGAATTTAAAGACGCTCTGGACAATATTGGTATCCAGATATCAGCTGCAGTTGGGTTGATCAATAAAAAACTACAGGATCTTGCTTCCAATGCAGAAGAAGCAACTGCAAGTATTGAGGAGGTTTCAGCCGGAGCACAACAGATTGCGAAAAATGCCGGGGAAGTCAGCGGTAATTCCATGCGGGGAGAGGATGGTATTCAGCAGGTTCTGAAAGCCATGGAAGATCTCAATATCACCGTTGCAGAAGTATCACGGCGTGCCGAGGAGGTTTCATCCACCGCAACCGCAGCAAACGGGTATGCAAAGCACGGGGTCGAACTGGCACAAAAATCCGAGACTGCGATGGAGGAAATCAAGCGTTCGTCTTCAGAAGTTGATCAGATAGTCAAGGAAATTAATCAGCAGATGGATGAGATTGGGAAAATTGTTCGTCTCATTTCTGATATTGCAAACCAGACAAATCTGCTTGCCCTTAATGCAGCCATAGAGGCTGCACGGGCAGGTGAAGCAGGACGAGGTTTTGCTGTCGTTGCAGCTGAAGTAAAATCCCTTGCTCAGGACTCACGGCAATCCGCTGAAAATATTGCAGATATGATCATGACCCTCCAGACAAAGGCGAAAAAAGCAAATGAAGCGATGGGTCATGCCGGAGAGACGGTAGCTGTTGGGAGTGCTGCACTTTCAGAAACAGTTGAGGCTTTTGAACAGATCGCAGCCTCAATTGATGATATCACCCGTAATGCAACTGATGTGGCATCATCTTCAGAAGAGCAGGCAGCATCTGTGGAAGAGGTGACGGCAAGCATCAATGAAGTAAGTGGACTGGTCCAGAATACAGCGAAGGAGGCAGGAGATGCTGCAGCAGCAACACAGGAAGCATCAGCCTCAATTGACCAGATCAGTAAAATTGTTGCAAATGTGAATGAGATCGTAGAAATCGTCTCACAAGAGATGGCAAAGTTTAAAATCTGAGGATACCATGGAACTTGCAGATTTTAAATCTCAGGCCGGAAATAAGGAAAAGGAGGATGAAATCCAGGTTGTCGAGTTTATTATCGGAGATGATAAATTTGCAGTGAATCTCTTTGATGTCAGGGAAATTGTCGAAGCCTCGAAAATCACCCCCCTTCCTCATGCCCCGCCTCATATCAGGGGGATTATTGATCTCAGGGGTGAGATTACAACCATCATTGATCTTCGCCAGCTTCTTCAGATTGCAGCGCCCAAGGATACTGACACTGCGGATCTCCGGTTTATTGTTCTTGATGATACTGTTACCTCCCAAAAGACCGGGATAGTGGTTGATGAAGTAACGTCTGTACTCACTATACCAGTCACTGATATTGATCAGGCATCCCGGGGTGGTTCTGAAGAGGGGGGATATATTCTTGGAGTCATAAAAAAGGAGGTAGGTGAGCGGGGGGAGAGCAGAAAAGAACTGGTCATCTGGATAGATATCCGGCGACTTATTTCTGATGTTCATCTATAGTTGGAACTGATTATTATATGATAAATCCATATTACACATCGTTATCTCTCACCCCCAATTTGAAATTAATTGTATATTTTTATGAAAAAGGAATTTCTGAACGCCGGTGCGTTTATTGAATCCTTCTCCTCACTCCTTGCAACCGCGATCCGTTTTCCCTGTAGTACAATATCAAGTCTTCGTACCTGCTGTGTTGAAATTCCTGAAGATATTGCTATCGTCTCATACTCCTTTTCCTCAATCTGTCTGAGTGCATGGAGAGCAAATCTCGATAATCCATTTGATTCAATTGATTTAAACTTGATACTAGTATCACCGAGGTACCTGACTCTTTTCGGAATCATGATAATATCCGCCCGTTCATATCCTGATTCAGCATTTGACCTGGTATCATAAATGGAACGTATATTTTCAAGCAGATCAAGGACACAGGCGTGAAAAACTGGTCAGGAAATCGTGCAACATCATGGCAACTCACCAGTATCAGTAATTACTTCTGGAGTATTTCCTCGAGAACGGGAGCTGGATCATGTTCCATGAACTATTTATACGTCCCATAAGCCCTCCCTTTTTCGGGTAAAGAGATTCAATAAATGACTCATATGCAAACCAAATCTCGATATTTGGAATAGATAACCGGTAAGTAGTTCGTCCTTTGATATCCAATTGTGGTTCATCTGTCTGGAGATAGCCGGGATAGTACAGGAAGCTCCCTATGTTTACCGGGTTTTTCCAATATCCCTGAATGTTATTGACTCATGAATTGGACGCCCGGATCCCAACCTCTTAACAGTCGTTCGATATTCCGTTTAATTTCAGTCCCGCCCTGATCAACTTCCTTAAATACACAGGTATTCGGAGAGGCGTTCAGTCAGTGGGGAGAAGGTGAAGCGGGATACTGGCTGACATACAGGGACACTGACCATGGTTAGTATTTAGGATAGTGATTATGAAAAGTGATTCTTTGAATAATTCCTTCTGATGGTACGATGGTATTCTCTCTCTCAAAATGTGGAATGCATACTCATATCTATTTATTATCTCAACGACAATTTTTCTCATGATGTATGTACTCCCTTGATATGCTTATCAGACATTATTCCGTACATACCTCCCAAAGCCATTATCCTCGACGAACGGTCGGTCAAGATATCTGATTGAATCCGGAGTCTGGTTATGAATCACGTGAAAAATACACTTCCGTTTCCTCTCCCTGAAATACCTGATCATCTCCACCCGGACAAAAATCCTGGATTATCTGAAGAATATCGGCAGCTGTATGACTTGTTGATTCTTCAGAATACTGAAATATCGGTGTTGAATGAGGAACTTATTGCCCAGCATGATGAACTTTGTCTTCAGTATCAGCACCTTGCCCAGGCAGAGTCTGAAATCCGAAAAAAGGAGGAACAACTTCGGTTTATTACCCGGCAGATACCGGCAACTCTCTGGGTGGTAGATCGTAACCTGACGTACCTGCTCTCGGAAGGAAAAGGCCTTTCCCGTATCGGTCTTTCTCCAGGAGAGGTCGTCGGTAAGAGTCTTCATGACTATTTTCAAGCCAAGGAAGGTAATCATCCGGTTATCGATGCACATATCAGAGCGCTGCACGGGGAAGAGG
>NZ_DAONKG010000247.1:0-3290 GCF_035406105.1 Methanospirillum sp. | reverse complement strand
GGAGATATCCTCAATCAGCGGATCGATCATCAGGGCATTGATACGACCCCACCCGAGGTAATTGCGAAGCAGATAATAATTAATTTTGAAGAGAGAGCTTTTGTCCAGTTTCAGTCCGTAATAGTCAATCAGGTCAATGACCTTTGATATCAGGAGCTTTTTTCGTTCAATTCCCAATTCTTCATCGGTAAGAATAAGTACATCACGAAGATCCTCATGGATTCGTTCGAGAAGTTCATACTCAAAGGGGGTAAGCTCCGGTTCAAAAAGGAGGTATTCTCTCAGTTTTGATTTTATATTATGGGCAATGACCACTTTGGCAAGGCCAGGTTCTACCCAGTATTCATTTTTTGACTCATATGGATATCCTAATTTAATATCCAGAAGACTACCGTGTTTTTCGAAATCGTACTCCTCGTATCCCCGCTTCTGGGTCAGACTTATTTTTTTCAGAAGTTTTCTTTCGAATCCCGGGACGGCACTTTCTTTTTCTGTTTGAAAGATTGATTCAAGATCTTTTTCTGCAGCAACAATCTCTTCTTCCCGTTTTAATAACGGAAGTTTAATTCTGGTAACCCCACTCTGTGTCCCGGTCTCTTTTTCCGGCTCCTTTTTTATAAGATCAATATGAGGGACTTTTTTAATTCTCAACCCTTTTAATTTCGGCTTGTTCAGATTTTTTTTTGCCTTATCTGGTTTATCAGAGGGGGAAGTTTTCTTTCCGATTATTATACTCGGGACTTTTATTTTAATAGTGCGGCGGTTTTTACCACCGTGTCCCTTATTTTTCTCTCTATCTGATTCCCCCATATCTCACCCGCCAGAATATATCTCTGTCCGTATAGGTTCCCCCCGGTACCAGTTAAAAATATCATATGATATCAAAGCATAAAAATAATACAATACGTAAGAGAGAACAGAGATTTTGATCTCATTTGGTAATGCACATCAGTCAAACCCTGCGTTCCCAGATCTCCCATGTAATCCAAAGACTTAATCTGTTATTGCAGATGAAATACACGTAGCCGGATCTTCGAACAATGAATGGAATACAATTTGAACAATATATGCCAACCGGATTATCGACCCTTGATCCGGTTTTTGACGGAGGTATTCCTCCAGGTTCTGTAGTACTATTAAAAGGGGATATCGGTTCAGGAAAGATAGAGTTTGCATATAGTTCCATGATTCATCTCTCTCATCTGATGGGAAAGGAATCAAAGGATGAGAGGGTTCTCATACCAAAGGAGATATGCTATGTTGCTGTGACCAAGAGAAAGGAGTCAATCCTTCGTGAAATATCACAGTCATTTCATCAGGACCTTCTGACACATCTTGAAAAAATACGTTTTGAGGATTTATCTGATATCTATTTTGATAAAAGTCTTGTTCCAATCACCTGGTATACTGAGTATGATGATATTATTGAACGCATGACAGCGCGCCGGAAGATTCATGACAACCTGTTGACCACTCTCTCATTTACGCTGGATGAGGTTTCGGAGCAGAGCCTGGTTATTCTCGATTCATTGACGGAGATTGCAACCCAGTATATCGCGGCTGGACAATGGCCGGATCTGTCAGCCTATCTCAGAGGGATGCAGCGTGTTGCAAAAAAATGGAACACTTCGTTTTATCTGATACTGACAAAGGGTATTCTCAATCAGTATCAGGAGATTGAGGTTGCTGATGCGATGGATGCGGTCATCCATTTCAAATGGGAAGAGTCATCAAGTGCAAAGCGCCAGCGGGTTTTATATATTGAAAAATTCCGCGGTGTTATGATCCATCTTGAAGATCGGGATCTTGTGAAATTTGCAGTAAAAATTACCCCTGAACGAGGATTTGAAGTAAGCAATATCAGGGTGGTTATATGAGAATTCCACTGATGAGTATACCCCGTTTTGGATTTGGTATAAAAGGTCTTGATGAGATGCTCTCCGGGGGATTGATTGAAGGTACAGTCTCCTCAATTATTGGTGCATATGGTACGGGGAAAACGAACTTTGCCCAGTATTACGTCTGGCAGGGTTTGATACAGGGCCAGAGTGCCTTATATATTACTCTTGAAGAAAGGACGTCAAGAATTATTGGATACATGGAGAATAAGGGATGGGATGTCTCCAAGTATCTGGACACAACCTTTACAATAGTCAATCTTGACCCGTCGGACTTTAATCTTGCAATAAACAGCGTAAAGAATGAACTCCCGACTCTGATTAGGAAGATAGGAGCTCATCGCGTGGTGATTGACCCGGTATCGCTGTTTGAGGATCTTTTTCATGATGATGCTACACGAAGACGGGAGATGATGCGGTTTTTGGAAAGTCTTCGAGACCTGAACTGTACATCCCTGCTCATCAGTGAAGCAGACAAGACAAACAGCTTTGCAAGTAAATACAATCTGATTGAGTATCTGAGCGACACGGTTATTCTTTTAAAATATGCCCGGGGGGGAGATACCGCAGATGTTCATCTGGCAGTCGAGGTTGTCAAGATGCGTATGTCACAGCATTCACGGGAAGTTAAACCGTTTGAGATCCATCAGGACTCTGTAACAGTGTATACGGAAGCAACTGTGTTTTAAATGCGTGTCTGCTGGAGGAAAATTCCGAGCCAGCGCAACAGCATGGCATGCCTCTCTGCTGCCTGTGAGCGGGCAGGATACAGGCTTGAATTTGTGAATGGGCCTGAAGAGGACATAACACTCTATAGCCTGAACTCGATCACCGGACCGTCTTTTATTCCAGAAATAAGGGACGCCGATGTTATTACCGTTGTTGGCGGCCCTCATGCCTGTGCCAGATGGAAAGAACTGGTTCGTATTGCAGATTATGTGGTGGTTGGAGAAGGAGAGTTTACTGTTCCACGGCTCCTTGACAGCCTCCATACCAACGGCCCCCCTCCCCCCGGGGTTGCAACCATATCATCCTATACCCCGATTGATCATACCGTCTTTCTTGATGGCAATCCAAGTTTCGGAGAGCATAAAGGCTATATTGAGATCTCACGAGGGTGTCCGTATGGTTGCACGTACTGTCAGACTCCCCGTATTTTCGGAAACAGGATACGTCACCGCAGCATACACTCAATTCTAAAACTTGCACACTCGTTTCATGACATCAGGTTTTTGACCCCGAACGCTCTTGCGTATGGTACTGATGGTATCCATCCTGATCTTCGTAGTGTTCGCTTATTACTTCGCGAACTTTCACAGATTCCTGATAAGGATATCTATCTCGGAACGTTTCCCGGAGAGATCAGACCTGAGTTTGTCTCTGAAGAGGCTG
>NZ_DAONKG010000246.1:0-3292 GCF_035406105.1 Methanospirillum sp. | reverse complement strand
GTATTCATCTTTGGGTTTTTACTCCTGGTGTATCGTCGTCTGAACGCAGCCCTTCCCCTCATCCCAATCGTGATCATCGTTGGATGGAATGGGGCAATCATGTATCTTTCAGGTCTTGAATATACCCCACTGACTGCCGTTCTTGGATCCATGACCATTGGTGTTGCATCAGAGTATACCATCCTGATCATGGAGCGATGTAATGAAGAACTGGCACGGGGTCTTTTTCTCTATGATGCGATACAGGTCAGTGTTCAGAAGATAGGTACTGCCATTACCGTATCCGGTCTGACTACCGTATTCGGTTTTGCTGCCCTGATGCTCTCTGAGTTTAACATTGTTGCTAATTTTGGAATAACGACGGTTATCACGGTTTTCTTCTCCCTGACCGGGGCCATATTTATTATGCCTGCTGTCATTTCAGTCATATACCGGTTCCAGGGCATCAGATAGCATTTCTCTCTTTTTCCCACACCCTATCAGTACACGTGCTGTCCGTTTCACGATCGGTCAGGGATGAAATCACTACTATTATCGTCTCATATGTCATGTTCTAAATAGGCATATGATGATCTCTGTCCTCTATGTAGATGATGAGGCGGATTTTTTATTTCTTGCAAAAAAATTTCTGAATAATGAACCGGATATTTCCGTTGATACCATTACATCAGCTCGTGATGCATTGGAAATTTTAAAAAACCGGACATATGATGCGATTATCGCTGACTATCAGATGCCGGGCATGGATGGTATCCAGTTTCTCCAGGCGGTACGTTCTCTGTATGGAGGAATTCCTTTTATTCTCTTTACCGGAAAGGGCCGTGAAGAAGTTGTCATAACGGCACTCAATGAGGGTGCTGATTTTTACCTCCAGAAAGGTACTGACGCACCCTCCCAGTTTGCCGAACTTGCCCATAAAATACGTCAGGCGGTCAAGAGAAAAGAGGTTGAAAAGCGTCTTGTTGAGAGTGACCGGCGGTTTCGCAAAACACTTCAGACCATGAATCTCATCGCCTTTCAACTGGATAATGATGGGAAGGTGGTATTTTGTAATGATTATCTGCTTCGTCTGACCGGCTGGAGTAGAGAAGAGTTCATGGGTCAGGATTTTTTTGAGATGGCTGTCCCTGCGCATCTGAGAGAATTAAAAAAACGTTTCTTTCAGGAGGCCATGAAAAAAGGGACCATCTCTCAACATGAAGAGATGAAACTGCTTTTAAGAAATGGTGAGATTCGGGATATTGATGTGATGAACACTGATCTGAGAGATGAAGATGGGAAACTGATTGGGTATATGTGCATCGGAGACGATGTGACGGAACGCAACAAAGCCAGAAAGGAAGCTGATGCGTGGAGAAACAGGTACAAAATGGTCACTACCTCGTCCGGCCTGGTTGTGTATGATTATGACATGGAGCATGATACCATCATCATGAGTGAGAATGTCAAAGATGTGTTTGGGTATTCGCATGATCAGATATGCCAGGGATTTTATCAATGGCTCTCCCTCGTCCATCCGGAAGATAGACAGACGGCACTGAACGCATTTGAGTATGTCCATACGAATTCACAGGGAGGAGTTGTGATATACCGGTTCATGCATGCTGATGGTCATTATGTCTGGGTTGAAGACAAGGTTTCGGTGTCTGATGCTCATGATTCATCCCGGCTCATGGGAATAATGGCTGATATTACCCGTCAGAAAGAAGCGGAAGAGGCACTCAGGCTCAGTGAGACACGACTTCGGACAGCACATACCAAACTCAGTCTCCTTAGTTCCATAACCCGTCATGATATCACCAACTCTCTGAGTGCAATGCAGGGTTTTCTCTCGCTCATGGAGGAGTGTGAGCCGCATGAGACAGCAGTTTTTGTGAAAAAAATGCAGACCATCGCCAGCTCTATTGAGCAACAGATTACCTTTTCACGGGAATACGAGAAGGTGGGGATATCTGAACCGGACTGGTTTTCCATCAGTGATATCCTGGCAAAATTACCGTTTGAAGATCTCCACCTTATCTGTACCGTTTCGCCATCACTTGAGATCTATGCTGACCCGATGATTGAAAAGGTCTTTTTTAATCTCCTGGGCAATACAAAATATCATGGCGGGCACGTTTCGGTGATTACCGTGTCATCACACTGTACTGAGCAGGGGCTCATTATTGCATGGGAGGATGATGGTGTTGGTATACCCCCGGAAGAGAAAGAGATTATCTTTAACTATGGATATGGGAAAAATACCGGTTATGGATTATATCTCATATCAGAGATACTAAAAATCACTTCGATACATATCAGAGAAACCGGACTCTTCAAAAAAGGGGCGCGATTTGAGATGCTTATTCCTCATGGCGGATACCGTATCTCATCAGAATGTGTCGAAACATAATTGAGAAATGAATTTCGGCTCTTTGTCCTATCATACCATTCTCTTACCGGTATGATTTGAATGATTCTGGTAGAAACAACGGTTCCTCATATCAAAAGAATATCCCTTTATGCTGATCGCAATGCAATATTGGTAATTCAATTATCATGGTAAGATACCTTCTGGAAAAAACATGAGCAGGATCGGAAAAAATCAGTATCAATTTGGAAAATATTCTCTCTCGTACCATATCATGCTGATTTTCATTATCGTCGGAAGCATAAGTACTGGCATTCTGTTTACGTACCTCTATCATATTGAAAAAGAATCTATCAAATCCGAATTTTTAATCTCGCAGCAATATGGAGAGGAATCATTAATAAACGCCATCCAGCTGGCGGATCAGAGTTTCTCTTTCTATGATAATGCCTATAATCAGCCACTCAAGATTGCATTACAGCGGTTTCAGGATCTCTATCATGAACAGGGGAGCCGGCCGGAAGATACTGATCTTGAATCAATCCGAAAGGACATCAGCATCTATTTTGATCTTCCAATCGATCTGTATATCTTCAATGCTTCCGGAGTCATAATCGCCTCAACCTTTGAACCTGATATCGGGCTGAACTTCTCTTATGCTCCAAAATTCTTAAAACGACTCAATGACATCCGGCTTGGTGACACGGTAGCATATGATGCCATCGTGACCGGGACCAAACTGGGCGAAGAACGGAAATATGCATACATTCCGACACGGGATCATGAATATATCCTGGAAATCGGCATAAATATGCAGGAGTTCTTTAAAAAGCAGGGATTATCAAAGTATCCACGTCTTGCACGCTGGTACGGCCGGATATGGAACGATGTCTCTTCCGTCTGGATTTATGATCAGACATACCAGGGGGCTGAGGATATAAA
>NZ_DAONKG010000245.1:0-3295 GCF_035406105.1 Methanospirillum sp. | reverse complement strand
CAGGAACACATTCCCCGGCCGCCGGCTCCTGATGGTTCAGGAAGCGTGTGGGATACAATAGTTGATCGAATTCACATATATAGATAACGTAACTGAAGGAGCATGTGCATATATCCCAAAGAGATTTTGGACCGCTTGGTATAAGAGGACGATTTCATGTAAAAATAAACGCTCATCCCAATTTTTAGAGTATTCATCCACCAAACCGATATATGAGGAGGACTCCGGAGATCTCATGTATCTCTAGAGCGCATTTTCAGGTCGTGCTTAAACCTGCTCCATTTTGCATGGCCGCAAATGATGCCGCGTTGGGTTCGATATATACCTCCCCAAAGAACGTGTCCTGATGGAGCTCGAGGTACCCCTCATACATGAGAAAGAGCAACGGAATAAATACATGAGCTACCGGCCATGACAAACGGTTTGCAACCTCTGACAGAGTAACGCTTCTCCCTGAAGAAAGACAGTCTACGCAGCAGTTGAGGACTTCCATGGCATTCTCCTGATACGCTTCTTCGTGCGCAATTGAGACGACATCTTCAGTATATACAGGCCCCTCATGACTCCACACTTCACGTTGCCGTCTTCGTTCCTCCTTTTCTGCATTACGAAGCAGATTGATAAGGTCGTACAGGGTGATTGGCTGTTTACGCATACTTTTCCGTTCCAGACGACGAGCTATCTCATACTCAAGCAACTGAACCGGATTATGTACCCGTGGTGCAGACTCATTGTCATCTGTGAAATCAGGGTCTTCACCAGTATCTCCATCATCCTCGTCAAAGAATGGATCCTTCAGGTAATCAGACTTGATGCGAAGGAGAATTGCAGCATACAAAAGGGTCCTGGCCGAAAGACGAAGATCCAAAACCTCCTGCTTTTCCATCTCTGCAAAAAACCGATCGGTTACCTCTGTGATATCAATATTCCAGGGGTCAATCTCGCCCCGCTCGGCCATCTTTACCAGGATCTCAACCGGATCATGCGTCATCCATACTCACCCCGGTGACAAGGCTCGTTTTATCCGGCCGGATTGTTACTCCCAGAATCCTGTCCGCAGCATCAATCATCGGCTTTCGTAGTGATATATTAATGAATTGTGATGTTGCAGACAACTCCCGGATCATCTCAGCAATCCGCATCACATTTGACCCGTCAAGATTCATATCCACTTCATCAAATGCATAAAATGGTGCTGGTATATACTTCTGGATCGAAAAAATGAACGCCAGCGTAGTAAGAGACTTTTCTCCTCCGGAGAGAGCTGAAAGGTGATGCACTTTTTTATCACGTGGCTGAACCGCAAACGAAAGACCGCCGGTAAAAGGATCATCAGGGTTTTCAAGCCGAAGTTCTCCGGTGCCCATCGTAAGTCTTGAGAAAATATCCCGGAAGTTAGAGTCGATGGAAGTAAATGCCTCATGGAACGCTTCATATTTTTTCTTTGAGAAAAATTCAATCCGTTCTTTGATATCACTCATCTCACGCTGAAGTGTTTCCATTCTGGACATTCGTTCAGAAACGACTGCATGAATCTGATCATACTCCTCAATCGCACGCATATTCACATCACCAAGCCTTTCAAGCTCACGATGTACCGTTTGTGAACGTTCCTCAATCTCTTCCTCACTCATATCAGTGATGCAGTCACCGGCCTCTGTTTCAAGCTCAGCAATTTCAGATTTCAGAGCAGTCAATTTCTCTTCCATGCTCTCAATTCTAAGAAGTATTCTCTCTTTTTTCCCGATCAGTTCACGGACCTCCAGGTCAAGGGAGTCTGCTTTTTCGGAGAGTACAGAACGTTCTATCCGGAGATCGTCTATCTCTTGGGAGAACTGGGCAACCATTGCCTCTGCATCGCTGATATCCTGTTTCTTCTTTTCAATCCCCTCCTCACATTCGCGGATCTCTTCCTCATATCGTTTCATCTGCTCACGGATACGCTCCATCTGCTGACGTTCCTCTTCCACCTTCTTCCTGGCAAATCCAATCTCCATCCGAATCTCGTTAATCTCCTGCTCTTTATTATGAAGCCTTCTCTGGATTTCGGCAATCTGCCGCTCAGCTTCTTCACGCTGTTCATATAACAGAGGAATACCAGTTTCCGATAAATGATCCGTGATTTCCTGAATTGCTTTCTGAATATCTGAAATTGCCTGATTCTTCTCATGAATCGCTGCTTCAATCGCTTCCAGTTCGAGAGGGCTACCTCCTCCTCCACGTAACGCCTCCTCGCGCTGTTTTTCAAGAGACTCCTTTTCAGCGATTAAATTGATCTTTGCAGACTCTGCAGATTCCAGTTGACCTTTTGCCCTGACAAGTGCCCCCTCCAGCTCAAGCCTCCGGCTCTGGACCAGATCACGTTCAGCAGTATCAGCTTTCAGCGATTCGGATAATGCCTGTTCTTCAGCGGTGAGAACGGCAAGCTGTGAGGAGAGATGTTTTACCTCATCTATAGAACTCGTTCCAAACCCGCCGGCTTCCTTTTTCACGCTGCCGCCGGTCATGGTACCGGATGGTTCCAGAAGTGATCCATCCAGAGTGACCATTCGAAAAGAGCCGATACGTTTTCGTGCATGATCCAGGGTATCAATCACCAGAGTTGATCCGAATACTACCCGGAATGCGGCATCAAATCTGGGATCATAGTCGAGCAGGTCAAGGGCAAACCCAAGAACATCAGACCCCGGGGGCAGTTGCGGAAGGGGTTTTGGCCGGAGCTTATTCAGAGGAAGAAAGGTCACTCTCCCTAATTTATGCTCCTGCAGGTAACGGATGGCATCTGCGGCGATCTGATCGGTTTCAACAATGACAAAATGGATCTTCCCTCCGGCAGCGATACTCAGTGCATGTGCATACTCAGGTTGGGAAGTTGCAAGAACTCCAACAGTCCCATAGACACCATCCATTCCGAGAACCGCTTCCATGGCACGATTAAACCGTCCCTGTGCCTGTTGTTGTGCCTCTTTTCTTCCAATTTCTACCTTAAGATCACGTATCTGCCTGATTAGACGATCATGCTCTTCCCGTTTTTTGTAGAGATCTGTGTCAAGAGCTGCCATCTTCTTATCATGTTCCTTCTTCTCCTCCGTAAGCCGTGATAATGCCGTGGTAAGCCCCGTGATATCCTCATCTTTCTCATGGATATCCTTCTCAACAGCTATGATTCGGGATATCAGGCGATCTTCCTCGGCGCTGCGCATCCGGGAGCGTTCAATAAGCAGGTCCTGCTGCTGAAGTAATTCACCACGCTCTTCCCGGATCGTATGAATCTTAGAACGCAGGGTTTCAAGTC
>NZ_DAONKG010000244.1:0-3314 GCF_035406105.1 Methanospirillum sp. | reverse complement strand
CCGGTTTCCACCATCCCATCGCCTGTGCATCTTCTGTGAGGTTCTTTGCGAATATTTGATCCGGATTGTCTTCAGAGAGTTCCCTGATTCTGAATTCATTCGCCGCAACGAAGTTCTCTCCTGGATTGATCCTCTGAGCTGCCCAGTATCCGCCTGTCCCGTCAGGGGTCCCGCCACACATCTCAATGACCCAGGCATCGGATGGGTCTGCAAAGATAAGGGTCTCACCAGTCCCGTAATAGCCATAGGTATCAATAAGTTCTCCGATAAGAGTGACCGCCTCCTTTGCGGTTTTACACCGTTCCAGTGCGATATTTGAGAGTTCGGAGCTGTAAAAAATCCGTTTCCCCTCCTCTGCTCCCGGATGTATCTTCGCATAGTCCGTGCATTCACCGCTCATGAGCTGATGCTCATTTATTATCCCATAACTACCGGTGAGGTAGGCATAGGTATGGTTTACCTCTGGAATCTCACCGATAATAATCGTTTCAGTAGCTGAAGCAGCCGCCTCTCCCAAAAACTCCCCACCACTGTTGGGATCATATATGATCGGCCTCATACTGCCTTCCGGGTGATCCTTTGCGGGGATATAACGAAATGCGACCATATCTTCCCGAATCTCGTGTCCAATCAGGCCAGTCCCGAATCCGTCATTTGTATGTCCGACAAAGGTTGATCCATCCTCTGATGCTTCATCGGTAACAACAAAGGTGGTACATCCGAATCCAGAGGGGATACAAACCATCAGGATGAGGAGAATAATGGGAGTTGCCCTCGACATTATCATGATTGAGTGTTTTTCCAGTGGATATATAAATCCAATGAGGATGGCAGATGTGGCGGAATGGGTATCTAAAAAAAATCGTGTATCTGTGACTTATTCGGTAAATAAAATATTAATTGAGCAATATACTTTCCGTTGTTAAAAAGATGTATGCGCCGGTCTTGAACCGCTTCTCACTCTAATGAAAGAGGTATTTTATAGAAATATCTGCAATAGTGAAAAGCGATACTATTATGTCAGAAGGGTCATTCATATCCCGAATAAAAGAATCTCTGGCTGCTTCGTACGGTGAAGTCGTCTTTGGGATGTCAGATGGGACCGTCTCTATTCTGGGGCTTGTCCTTGGTGTTGCTGCAGGAGCTGATTCTGCGGACGCGGTCGTTCTTGCCGGTGCCACCGGAGCCATTGCAGCATCGGTCTCTATGATGGCCGGCTGTTTTATGGAGATTGAGTCCGAGCGTGATGAGGAAGAGGAAGAGAACCGGGAGCGGATTGCTGTGATCAACAAGGACCCGGACGGTGCGGTATCAGAACTGATGGGTCTTTTACAGAATTCAGGGCTTTCAGAGCAGAGTATCAATTCTATTCATGCAGATATCTCAAAAAATCCTGCCACCATATCCGGATTAGAGACTGCAATCGCTGCAAGCCAGAAGACAATCGGGCAGAAAACGTCACCGGTTATCCATTCAATCTGGATGTTTCTGTCAGATCTCTTTGCCGGTCTGACTCCGGTCATTCCGTTTGTCATATTCCCGATGCACACTGCATGGATCATCTGTATCGTGGTTACTGCGATCCTGCTTCTGCTTCTTGGTATTGGCCGGGCCAGAATAAGTAACAGAAGTCAGGTCAGGACAGTTGCGGAAACGATGGGAATTGCCCTTGCTGCAGCCCTTGCCGGTGTGATTGTCGGCATGCTGCTCTCGTAAATGGGATTGGCGCATGAAAAGAAGTGATTATTACGAAAGGCGGGGTCTGGATCGGATTATCAGTATCAGTGATGCTGTTTTTGCATTCTCACTGACCCTTCTGGCTGTTGATCTTGTCGTTCCTGATCTGCAGAAACAGCAGGATGCACTTCTGGTCCAGGGTCTGGTTGATGAATACTCCCGTTTTTTGTATTTTTTCCTCACATTCATCATTACCGCAGCATACTGGTCAAGTCATCACCGCATCTTCCGGTTCATCATAGGATATGATGGCATACTGATGCGACTGAATACGTTCTTCCTGCTGTTCATCATTATGATGCCGTTTGTTACGAAACTCATCAATGAATATGGGCATATCCAGCTTGCGGTGATAATTGCTGCATTGGGATATGCCAGTCCAGGGGTACTGCTGGGGTTCATCTGGCATTATGCGTCACGAAGATATCTGCATATCAAAAAGGATCTGCCTGCAGATTTTGTCAGACTGACTACGTTTAAGAATTATATCAGCCCGACAATCTTTCTTCTCTCAATTCCTATCTCCTTTATCAAGCCGACCTATGCTCTGTATTTCTGGTTATTGTTGTTTCCAATCAATTTTTTTGTGAATATCCACTATCCTGATATAATTGAGGATGATTAGTCCTCCCCTTTCTGCTTTTAATAGATATACTGGTCCTGGAGTGGAATATAGACGTTCACCTGTTCTTTGATCAGCCCTGCGTTAATTTTCGGTATCAGAGTCTCATGGACCTGAAACATCCCGGCCAGCTGGGACATGACGATCTGTATCTCGATCGGACGGTTCAATCCCCTGGTGATGATCACATCATCGATTGCGAGGGTGGATATTGCATGCATAGAGGCGGTTGTGATATCAGTCGAATGAGCCCGGCCCTTTGTCATATCAGAAGCATCGGCGATACTGATAATGCTCCCTTCTATGGTCAGAGGTTTTGGGTCCCCGTGATGGGAGTGAATTGCTGATAAAATGAAGGTTTTGACCAGAAGGGCCTGGTGTGGATCAGGGTAGATAACCGGCAGAACGGTGTCCAGGATCGGCTGGGCCAGCATCATGGAGTGTGAGAGATGGTCGGTCCGGTGAATTGCATTGCCGATATCATGACACAGGGCACTGAGGAGCACGATAAGGGCTGCATCGTCTCCATCTCCTCCGTATTTCATGATATCGGGTTTGAGCTCTGACGATGCGAGCAGGTCCAGGATGCTGAGAGCAGATGCAGCGGTGACCTGTGCATGAACCCTCCCATGATCATTCATCATGAGCCGTTCTGAAGTGTTAAACCCGGCCATATCCCAGAGTACACCGATCTGACTTACTTTGGTGACCAGTTCAAAGGCCAGGGAGGTCTTTGGGTATGGTCTGATACGGCTCTCAATCAGGTTCAGGGCATTGGATCTGACATCCACCTGCTCCGCGTATGGATCTGAAAAAGGTGGAGAAATCTGGCTGCATCGTTCTGGTTCATATCCGGCTGTCGTCTCACGGTACGTATGGGAAGCATACCTCATGGTGGTTTCATTATCCGTTGGAAAGATAGGAATTATTCCATGAGAATATATGTGCTATGAAT